>NZ_JBEXRZ010000025.1:0-50738 GCF_040613325.1 Streptomyces sp. NPDC006283
ATCGGGGGCAGAGCCCCCGGTTACGGGAAGGGGCGGGGTGGGGGAAAGTGCAGGTCAGAGCGGGCGGCGCCGCCCACTGTCACACCCCGCCCGTAAGGTCGTGGATGCAGGTGCGAACCGTGTCCGCCGACGACCAGGGACGGGAGGGACCCGATGACGACCACCACGGCCGCCGCCGTCTTCCTGCCCGCCGCGCTGCCCCGCGAGGGCCGGGTCGCTTTCTGGGAGCCCGACGGGCGTCCGTTCGCCGGGGCGAGCGGCGAGCTCGTCGTCGTCCGGCCCGAGGGGCAGGGCGTCGGCCTTCGCAGCGAGACCGTTCCCGCCCTCGTGCTGCCCCTCGTCGACGCCGTGCCGCTGCTCATCCGCGCCCGCCGGGACCCGGCCGCGCATCCGGCCTCCGCCTGCTGGGGCGCCGCGGTCCTGCACGCCCTGCATCTTGTGGCCCGCGGCAGGCTGCTGCCCGGGCTGACACCGTCCGACCACGACGCCTGGCGGGCCGGGCCGCTCGATGCCGACGACATCGCGCAACTGAGGGCCGTCGCCGCCGCCATGCCGTACGAGGCGCACGCCGTGCCCGTCGAGGGCGTCCAGCCGCTGCGGCTCCCGGATCCCGAGGCGCTGGTGCGGTCGTTCTTCGATGCCGTGGCCGACAGCCTGCCGCGTACACCGGCTGCCAAGTTCGCCGCGGGCGCGCCCTTCGCGGCGGCCGCCGCGCAGCATCTGCCCGGCGCCCGCGAGTGGGCCGCCGAGGCCGCCGCCGGGATGGACGCGGGTGTGCGGGTCTCGCTGCGGCTGGACCTGTCCGCCTATGAGTTCTTCGACAGCGACCCGCAGGACAGCGCCGAGCGCCACGCCGGGGCGGCGCTCGTCCAGGTGCACAGTCTCGCCGACCCGACTCTCGTGATGGACGCGGCGCGCCTGTGGGCCGGTGCCGGTGACGAGCACTTCGGCCCGCGGGCCCGGATCGACACGGTGCTCGCGCTGCGCCGTGCCGGCCGGGTATGGCCGCCGCTCGCCCGGCTGCTGGAGAGGGACGTACCGGACGTACTGCCGCTCACCGAGGACGAGTTGTACGAGCTGCTCGGCCCGGGCGCGGCCCGCCTGGACGCGGCGGGTGTCGCCGTCCACTGGCCGAAGGAGCTCGCGCGTACGCTTGTCGCCGCCGCTGTCGTGCGCTCCGCGCCCGGCTCCGCCACCGACGGCACACCCTTCTTCGACAGCGAGGAACTGCTCAAGTTCGACTGGCAGCTCGCCCTGGACGGCGATCCGCTGACGGAGCGTGAGATGGACGCCCTCGCCGAGTCGCACCGCCCCATCGTGCGGCTGCGCGAACGCTGGGTCGTGGTGGACCCGGATCTCGTCCGCAAGGCACGCAAGAGGGAGCTCGGCCTGCTCGATCCCGTCGACGCTCTCGCGGTGGCGCTGACCGGCACGGCGGAGGTCGACGGGGAGACGGTCGAGGCCGTGCCGACGGGTGCGCTGGCCGCCCTGCGCGACCGTCTCACCGCTGCCACCGCCCCCGCCGAGGCCCCGCCCGGGCTGCACGCCACGCTGCGGGACTACCAACTGCGCGGGCTGGCGTGGCTGGACATGATGACATCGCTCGGTCTCGGCGGATGCCTCGCCGACGACATGGGCCTCGGCAAGACCGTCACCGTGATCGCCCTGCATCTGCGCCGGGCACGCTCCGCCCCGACGCTGGTCGTGTGCCCGGCCTCGCTGCTCGGTAACTGGCAGCGGGAGATCGCTCGCTTCGCCCCCGGCGTTCCGGTACGCCGGTTCCACGGCGCGGACCGTGTCCTCGACACGCCCGACGGCGGCTTCGTGCTGACCACGTACGGCACGATGCGCAGCAGCGCGGAGCAACTGGCGGCGCACCCGTGGGGCATGGTCGTCGCCGACGAGGCGCAGCACGTGAAGAACCCGTTCTCCGCGACGGCCAAGGCGCTGCGAACGATTCCCACGCCCGCCCGCGTCGCCCTCACCGGCACCCCCGTGGAGAACAACCTCTCCGAGTTGTGGGCCCTGCTGGACTGGACGACTCCCGGACTGCTCGGCCCTCTCAAGGCCTTCCGCGCGCGCCACGCCCGCCTCGTGGAGAACGGCGAGGACGACGCGGCCGTGGAGCGGCTCGCGCGGCTCGTCCGTCCGTTCCTGCTGCGCCGCAAGAAGTCCGACCCGGGCATCGTGCCCGAGCTGCCGCCGAAGACTGAGTCGGACCATCCGGTGCCCCTCACCCGCGAACAGGCGTCCCTCTACGAAGCGGTCGTACGGGAGGCGATGGCGGCGATCGAGGCTGCCGAGGGCATCGCGCGCCGCGGCCTGGTCATGAAGCTGCTCACGGCCCTCAAGCAGATCTGCAACCACCCCGCGCAGTTCCTCAAGGAGTACGGACCGGGACACGGCACCGGTCACGGTGGCGTCGGCGCACCCCGGCTGGCCGGCCGTTCCGGCAAGCTCGCCCTGCTCGACGAGCTTCTCGAGACGATCCTGGCGGAGGACGGCTCGGTCCTGATCTTCACTCAGTACGTCTCCATGGCCCGTCTGCTGTCGGCGCACCTCGCGTCCCGCGCCATCCCCTGTCAGCTGTTGCACGGAGGGACGCCGGTGGGGGAGCGCGAGCGCATGGTCGACCGCTTTCAGTCGGGGGAGGTCCCGGTGTTCATCCTGTCCCTCAAGGCGGCCGGCACCGGGCTGAACCTGACCAGGGCCGGCCATGTCGTCCACTTCGACCGCTGGTGGAACCCGGCCGTCGAGGAGCAGGCCACCGACCGCGCCTACCGCATCGGTCAGACACAGCCGGTGCAGGTCCACCGTCTCGTCACCGAGGGCACGGTGGAGGACCGCATCGCCGAGATGCTCGCCTCCAAGCGGGCGCTGGCCGATGCGGTGCTCGGGTCGGGAGAGGCGGCGCTGACCGAGCTGACCGACCGGGAGCTGGCCGACCTCGTCTCCCTGCGGAGGCCGTCATGACACCGCCAGCGCACCCGCGTTCCCGGCCGGGCCTCTCGCCGGGCCCCCGCCACGAAGACCAGCGCCGTACGTTCCCGGCTCTGGACCCCCTCGCCGGCGACGAGCCCGCGGCGACCTGGTGGGGCAACGCCTGGGTGGAGGCGCTGGAGGACACCGCCCTCGACCCGGCCCGCCTGGTCCGCGGCCGCGCCTACGCGGCCACGGGCCACGTCGCGGCGATCACGGTGACGCCCGGCCGGGTCATGGCGTACGTGCAGGGCAGCAGAGCGCGTCCGTACCGCACGGAGATCCGCCTGCGCACCCTCACCGACGACGACTGGGACGACTTCCTGTCCGCGGCGGCGGCCCGCCCCGAACACATCGCGGCGCTGCTCGACAAGGATGTCCCCCATGCGCTGGCGAGCGCCGCGGACCTGCTGCCGACGCCCGGTGACCTGATCCCCGACTGCTCCTGCCCGGACGACGGCTACCCCTGCAAGCACGCCGCTGCGCTGTGCTACCAGACGGCCAGGCTGCTGGACGAGGACCCGTTCGTGCTGTTCCTGATGCGCGGCCGCGGCGAGCGGGACATCCTCTGCGACCTCTCCAGCCGTAACGCGACCCGTGCGGCTGCGGAGCACTCGGCCACCGCGTCCTGTGCACCCCTGCCGAGCGTGTCCGCCAAGGATGCCGTCGCCCGGCGCGCGAAGCTGCCGCTCCTGCCGCCGCCCTTCCCCGTTCCGCCCCGCCCGGGCCGCCCCCCGGCCTACCCCGACGCCCCCGGTGCTCCCGACCCGCTCGCCCTCGACCTGCTGGCCTCAGAGGCCGCTGCACGGGCCCACGCACTTCTCGCCACCGGGCACGATCCCGTCGCCGTGCTCACTCCCTGGCAGGACGCGGTGCGGCTGGCTGCCGCACACCCCGGCTCCGGCCTGACCGCCTCGACCCGCGCCCTATACCGCGATCTCGCCGCCGCCACCGACCGCAGCCCCACGGAGCTCGCCCGTGCGGTCGCCGCCTGGCGGCAGGGCGGCCCGGCGGCGCTCACCGTGCTGGAGGAGCCCTGGGACCCGCCCGCCGGTCCCTTCGACCGGGCCCGCCCCGCCCTGGCCGCTGCGGACTTCCCCGGCTTCAGGCCCTGGCGCAACCACCTGTCCGCACGCTCCCTCCAGCTCCGGCTCGGCCGTGACGGCCTCTGGTACGGGTACGAGTCCGACCCCGACCGCGAGGACTGGTGGCCGCGCGGCACTCCGGACACGGACCCCGTGCGTGCGCTCGCCGCCTTGCTGGGCCGGTGAATCAGAAGTCGGCCAGGGTCGGTTCGTCGAGCCTGGCGACCGAGTCCTGCGCGTACGCCCGCACATAGGCCGCGCGGATCCGTTCGATCCCGGCGTCACGCGCACCGGCCTCGGCCGCCGGGTACAGCAGGATCAGTTCGTACGAACGCTCCCGCTCGATGACGCCGTTGGAGTCGCGCCACTGGCCGCGGCCCTCCTGGATCGTCAGCCCGTCGGGGAAGTCCGGCGTGACGCTTTGGTCGACGAACGCCATGAACTGCGCGTCGGTCACATCGGGCCCGCCGTCCGGCCGCTCGGTGCCGAAGAACAGCCGAGTCTCCACATACGCCGTACTGCTCGCCGTGGCCGAGGCGGAAGCCCGCGGCGCGGCGGGCCGGTCACCGTCCAGCGAGGCCCGCGCGGACGGCGCGGCGACGCCCAGTACGGCAATGGCGGCGCCGGCAAGGGTGAGCGCGGTGCGTCGCGGCACGGCCCGCGCATTCATCGGGCGGCGGGGCTGCTTCATGGTCTGCACGGTCAAAACCTTCCGTCGTGGGCGAGTGGCCCGGCGGGGCCGTCGGCCGCGGCCCGCTCCGTCAGACGCAACGCCTGCGGCACCCGCCGGATCACCGGCTCCGGCCGGAGTCCACCCGTACGCGCGACGGGTGGCGCGTGACGGCCGGCTCGGCGGTCGGCTCGGCGGTCGGCTCGGCGTTCAGTTCGAAGGGTCTTCGACAGCGCGCACACTCGATGGGGTGAATGACTCGTTCGGCAGAACCGATGGGCCCCTAAGGCGTTAATTCCGGTGCGGGCGACTGCTCGTGAGGTTTCTTATGAAGGCAGGCAACCATGAGGCAGGTTCACCGAAAGGGCCTGGCGACCGTGATGCTCACGGGCAGCGCACTGGCCATGGCGACAGGCTACGCCCAGGCGGACTCGAACGCGGACGGCGCGGCCGTCGGATCCCCCGGGGTGGGGTCGGGCAACGCGATCCAGCTTCCCGTGCACCTTCCGGTGAACGTGTGCGGCAACACCGTCAATGTGGTCGGACTGCTCAACCCGGCGGCCGGCAACGACTGTGCCAACGTGTCGGACGGTGACAACGGCGGTGGCGCGGAACACGGCGGCGGCTCCCAGGGCACCGAGGCCGGCAGCGGCTCCCACGGCGGCGGCGCCCACGCGGGCGGCGAGGTGGCGGGATCACCGGGTCTCCTCTCCGGCAACGGCGTGCAGCTCCCGGTCGACCTGCCCGTCAACGTGAGCGGCAACTCGGTGAACGTCGTCGGCATCGGCAACCCCGCCACCGGCAACAGCTCGGTGAACGACTCCGGCAAGCCGCCGGTCGAGGAGGAGCCCACCCCGCCCAGGACCGTGAAGCCCGAGAAGCCGGCCGCTCACGACGAGCAGTGGGCCCCGAAGCCCGCCGGAGGGGCGCTGGCCCAGACAGGCTCCGACGAGCTGGCGTTCGCGATCCCGGCGGGTGCGACGATGATCCTCGGCGGCATCGTCATGTACCGCCGGTTCCGCCCCACCCAGGAGTCCTAGGTCGTTCGGCGGCATCGCTCCCGCCCCGGCTCAGGCCGTCGTAGGCCGCCGCCAGGCCGCCAGGGCCGCCTCGATCTGCCGCGCCACGCGGGCCCGCGCCTCGTGGCGGGCGACACCCGCCATCAGCAGCGCGTCGTAGGCGGTGTCGACGTGCCGTACGGAAGCGCGCACCGCGGCCGTGACCGCTCCCTCCTCCAGTGAGCGGCCCGCCGCGGTGCGGCCGACGCGCCCGCTGCCGCGCAGGGCGGCGTGCGCAGCGATCTCGGCGGCGCGCTCCCTCGGGCAGCCCGGGAACAGGCGCAGTATCTCGGCAGCCAGTTCGGCGGTGAACCGCAGGTCCTCCCTGGCTCGCCGGGCCGCATCCCGTTCGCGGCGGCGGGCGCGCGCGTCGGCGTCGGCGAGGCACGCCGACTCCGCCCGGGCGAGCGCCGCCTCCTCGACGAGGAGCCCCTGCCGTTCGTGGCGACCGCGGCGGCGGTTGTCACGCATCACGACAGCCCAGAGCGAACTCGCCTCCCGGGCCCGCCGGGTGAGCGCCGCGCTGCCTCTCGGCAGGTACACCAAGTGGCCGAGATCGGCGCACTCCAGGCACACGGGTGCGTCGGACTCGAGCACATGCATCGCAAGCGGGCCCCTGCGGCACTCGGAGCAGTGCCGGCCCTTGCGCGGCTGGATCACCACCAGGTCCATGTCCGGTAGGTACCCACCGGGTACGCTCCGCTCCCATGACGATCAACTGTGCCGTGCTCGACGACTACCAGGACGCCGCGCTCTCCATGGCGGACTGGTCCTCGCTCGCGGGCGCAGTCGAAGTACGTTCCCTGCGGGAGCACTTCGGTTCCGAGGACGCCGTGGTCGAGGCGGTCGGGGACTGCGAGATCCTGGTCGCGATGCGCGAGCGGACACCGTTCACCTCGTCCCTGCTCGACCGGCTGCCACGACTGCGGCTGCTGATCACCTCGGGCATGCGCAACGCCTCGATCGACCTCGCAGCCGCGGCCCGTAACGGTGTGACCGTGTGCGGCACCGCCAGCAGCTCCGAACCGCCCGCCGAACTGACCTGGGCCCTCGTCCTCGGCCTCGCCCGGCACGTTGTGCGGGAAGGCAACGCCCTGCGTGACGGCGGTCCCTGGCAGTCGACCATCGGCGCGGATCTGCACGGCCGCACGCTCGCGCTCCTGGGTCTCGGGAAGATCGGCACTAAGGTCGCCGCCGTCGGCCGGGCCTTCGGCATGGACGTCATGGCATGGAGCCGGAACCTCACCGACGAACGGGCCGCGGAGCACGGCGTCGTACGGGCCGCCTCGCTCGAAGCGCTGCTCGAGGCGGGGGCTTCGTCTCCGTGCATCTGCAGCTGAGCGACCGTACCCGCGGACTGATCGGGGCCGAAGAGCTGAAGCGGATGCGCCGCACGGCCTACCTGATCAATACGTCCCGGGCCGCGATCGTCGACCAGGAGGCCCTGGTGCGGGCGCTGCACGAAAGCTGGATCGCCGGAGCGGGCGCCGACGTGTTCGAGCAGGAACCGCTGCCCGCCGGCGACCCGCTGCGCACGGCACCGAACTTCCTCGGCCTGCCCCACCTCGGTTATGTCACCCGCCGCAACTACGAGGGGTACTTCCGGGAGGCGGTCGAGGACATCGCCGCGTACCTGGCGGGCAGCCCCGTCCGTACCCTCGTGCAGCCCAGCGGGCCCGGCGTCTTTGGCTAGCGCACTCCCGTCTGGCGCACTCCCGGCGCCGCGGCGCCGATGAACTCCGAGAGCGTCTCCCGCGCCTGTTCCGAACGGTGCGCGCGGTCCGCCTCGTCCGGCGCCTCGTGCATGCAGTTGGTGACGTCGAACGCGGCCGCCGCCAGCGCCAGCGCCTGCGAGTCGTCGCACACCAGCTGCACCCGGATCAGCGCCTGATGGGCGGTGGAGCGCAGCCGGTACGAGTCGATGCGGACCTCTTCGGCGACCGCGCTGCCGGGGGAGTCGTGGGCACGGTGCCAGCGGTCGTTCTGCCCGCGCCGGTAGTCGACGAGGGCACCCGCGAAGGCGCTGTACGCGGAGATCCGCTCCTGGCGCAGCTGTTCCGCCCGGGCGAGGGCGGCGGTGCGTTCTGCGGTCTGGCGCTGGAAGAAGTGGGTCGCCACCGAGCCGAGCAGGGTGCCGACGACCGCGATGACCGCTGTCCACATGTGCTGCTCCAGGGCTTGGAACGTCGTTCGGGTGCTGCCTCTCGGGCCGGTGGTCTCACGGCCCGGTCATGCAGGACAGCATCAGATCATCGCAGTGCGGACGGTAGTCAAGCCCTTGGGGGGATTACTGACGGTAGCTGTCGAGAAATCGGCCGATCCGGCTGATCGCGGCATCGAGGTCGTCGGCGTGCGGCAGTGTGAGGATCCGGAAGTGGTCGGGGCGCGGCCAGTTGAAGCCCGTTCCCTGGACGACCTGGATCTTCTCCCGCAGGAGCAGGTCCAGCACGAACTTCTCGTCGTCGTGGATCGGATGCACCTTCGGATCGAGCCGCGGGAAGGCGTACAGCGCTCCCTTGGGCTTGACGCAGGAGACGCCGGGGATCTCGTTGAGCTTCTCCCAGGCCCGGTTTCGCTGTTCGTGGAGCCTGCCGCCGGGTGCGACGAGTTCCCTGATGGACTGCCGGCCCCCGAGCGCGGCCTGGATGGCGTACTGGGCGGGGGCGTTGGCGCACAGTCGCATCGACGCGAGCATCGTCAGGCCCTCGAGATAGCTGCGGGCGTGCTGCCGGGGGCCGCTGACGACAAGCCAGCCCGAGCGGAAGCCGGCGACGCGGTACGTCTTAGACAGGCCGCTGAAGGTGAGCACGACCAGGTCGGGGGCGAGGGCGGCGGCGGTGTGGTGGACGGCGTCGTCGTAGACGATCTGGTCGTAGATCTCGTCGGCGAACACCATCAGCTGGTGGCGGCGGGCGAGGTCGAGGATGCCCTCCACGATCTCCCGGGGGTAGACCGCGCCGGTGGGGTTGTTGGGGTTGATGATCACGACGGCCTTCGTGCGGTCGGTGATCTTCGACGCCATGTCGTCCAGGTCCGGGTACCAGTCGGACTCCTCGTCGCACAGGTAGTGCACGGCCTTGCCGCCGGCGAGCGTCGTCACCGCGGTCCACAGCGGGAAGTCCGGTGCGGGGACGAGGACTTCGTCGCCGTCCTCCAGCAGGGCCTGGACCGCCATGGAGACGAGCTCGGAGACGCCGTTGCCCAGGAAGACGTCGTCCACGTCGACATCGGTGAGGCCGAGGGCCTGGTAGCGCTGGGCCACGGCGCGGCGGGCCGACAGGATGCCGCGCGAGTCGGTGTAGCCGTGGGCCTGCGGAAGCATCCGGATCATGTCCTGGACGATCTCCTCCGGCGCCTCGAACCCGAAGAGCGCCGGGTTGCCCGTGTTCAGGCGCAGGACGCTGTGGCCCGCCTCCTCCAGGGCGTTGGCGTGCTCGATCACCGGACCGCGGATCTCGTAGCAGACCTCGCTGAGCTTGCTCGACTGCCGGAACTCCATGCCGTGGCCCTCCCAGGACTGAATGACGTACTTGGTTTTACCAAGTTGGAGCTTGGAAAGTCCAACAACATGTCTAGACTGCGTCGTATGCCACCTCGTCAGACCCGCCGCCGGAGCTATGACCAGTACTGCGCCGCCGCCCGTGCCCTGGACGCCGTCGGCGACCGGTGGACCCTGCTCGTCGTCCGGGAGCTGCTGGGAGGCCCCCGCCGCTACACCGACCTCCACGCAGATCTGCCCGGAGTCAGCACCGACGTCCTGGCATCCCGGCTGAAGGACATGGAGCGGGACGGCCTCGCCACCCGCCGCAGGCTGCCGCCGCCGTCGGCCGCTTCCGTCTACGAACTCACCGAGCGCGGAAGAGGACTGCTGCCCGTACTGGCCGCGCTCAGCGACTGGGGCGCGCCCGAGCTCGTGGAGCGCCGCCCCACCGACGCCGTGCGGGCCCACTGGTTCGCGATCCCGCTGCTGCGGGCGCTGCAGGCCCCGGGTCGGGTCGCGGTCGTCGAGGTGCGGCTCGACGAGGGTGTCTTCCACCTACGGCTCGGCGACGGCGCACCCTCCCCGTACGGCGACGGCCCCGCGGACGCCCCCGACGTCCGTCTCACCCTCGACACGGACACCCGCACGGCACTGGCCGCCGGTGCACTGACCCTGGCGGAAGGCGTGAGTGCCGGGCAGATCAAGGTGGAGGGCGACGCCGCGCTTCTCGGCGTATGAGAGCCAGGGACGTCCGGGCCACGGCGTCCAAGCCTGTCGGGCGATGATGGGCGGGTGAGACTCGAAGCGATCACCTGGGAGCGGATGGCGGAGCAGCTCGCCGAACGGGTGCTGCGGACGCGGGCACAGGACGGCAGTCCCTGGCTGCGCGTCGGCGTCGACGGCGCGCCCGCCGCGCGGCCCGGGGAGCTCGCGGAGCGGATCGGCGGCGTGCTGCGGCTGCGGGGGCGGGGTGTCGCGGTCGTCGGGGCGGGCGGGTTCCTGCGTCCGGCGTCGCTGCGGTACGAGTACGGCCGCGAGGACCCCGACACGTACTACAGCGGCTGGTTCGACACCGGTGCCCTGTGGCGGGAAATCTTCGGCCCGCTGGAGGCGGAGGGCACCGGGCGGGTGCTGCCCGACCTGTGGGACCCGGTCACGGACCGGGCCACGCGCAGCGCCCCCGTGCAACTCCCTCCCGACGGAGTGCTGTTGCTGCACGGACCGTTTCTGCTCGGGCACTGGTTCCCGTTCGACCTGACCGTGCACCTGCGGCTCTCGGCGGGCGCGCTGGAGCGCCGCACCGAAGAGGACGAACGCTGGACCCTCCCCGCGTACGGGCGGTACGAGGAGGAGGTCGGGCCGGCAGACGCCGCGGACGTCCTCGTACGGGCCGACGATCCTCGTCACCCGGCCTGGGGCGGACTCGGCCGGCACTGATCCGCGCGATCCGGCGTGGGGCGGAAACGGCTGACGCTCATGGCCGGCCGCCCAGGCGTGACACCGCCTCCGTGCCTGCCCGGCAGCCTTCCTCCGCCGCCGAACGGATGTCCGCGCCCGCCAGCCGCGCGGCGAGGAACGCGCCGGTGAACGCGTCGCCCGCCCCCGTCGTGTCCAGGGCCTCGGCGGACGACGGCTCGACACGGGCCGTGACCCGGCCGGACTCCGCGACCAGCGCGCCCCGGGGTCCCAGGGTCACCACCGTCAGCGGGACCGAGTGGCTGAGCTTCGCCGCAGCGTCGGCAGGGTCGGGCAGACCGGTCATCAACCGGGCCTCGTCCGCGTTCGGCAGCAGGACGTCCACGCCCTCGAGCGCCGACAGCATGCGCCGCACGCCCAGTTCGCGGATGAAGCCGGCCGAAGCCGGGTCCACACTGACCGGGATCCCCCGGTTGCGGGCAGCGTCCTTCGCGAGCAGCGCCGCGGCCCGGCTGGTCTCCGAGAACAGCAGATAGCCGGACAGGTGCAGATGGCCGACCCCGTCGAGCAGCGACGCGGACCAGTCGTCCGGGCACAGCCGCAGCACCGCCCCGCTGTCGGTAAGGAACGTCCGCTCCGCGGTGGCGTCGACGAGGGCGACGACGGTCGCGGTCGGGACCTCGTCGTCGGGCACGAGCAGCGGCCGCACGCCCGCCGCGCGCAGCCGCGCGGCGTGCCAGTCCAGGTCGGCGGCGCCCGCCCGAGCCAGCAGCCGCACATCATGGCAGCCCCGGTCCACCGCCCAGCACGCGACGTTGGACCCTGCGCCGCCGGGCAGGATGCGGATCGTGGCGGCCGTGTCGGTGCCCGCGGCGAGCGGCGCGGCGTGCCGGGCGACGACGTCGGTGACGACGTCACCGACGACGAGGAGACCCGTCATGCGTACGCCGCCGCGATCCGTGCCGCGAGCCGGACATTGCCGCGCACCGCCGCCAGGTTGGCCTCGAGCGAGGCGCCGCCTGTGTACCGCATCAGCCGGTCGAGAAGGAACGGCGTGACGGCCTGCCCGGTGATGCCCTCCTGCCGCGCCTCGTCGAGCGCCCGCGCCAGCACCCGGTCGTGCAGCGCGGGGTCCAACTGCTCGGCCGGCGGGACGGGATTGGCGACGATCAGCGAGGAGTACGGCTTGGCCATCACGTCCTTCGCGCGCATGACGGCGGCGACCTCCTCCGGGGTGCCGACGGTCCAGTCGACCGGTTCCCCGGACGACGTCAGATAGAAGCCGGGGAAGTGCCGCGTCCCGTAACCGATCACCGTGACGCCGAGCGTCTCCAGCCGCTGCAGCGTGGCCGGTACGTCCAGGATCGACTTCACGCCCGCGCACACCACGGTGATGCCCACCTGGGCGAGGAGCCGCAGGTCGGCCGACTCGTCCTGGGTGTCCGTCCATCCGCGGTGCACACCACCGAGGCCCCCGGTCGCGAAGACGGGGATGCCGGCCCGGTCGGCGAGCAGCGCCGTCGCGGAGACGGTCGTCGCGCCGCTCGCCCCCGTCGCGAGGGCGGGAGCCAGATCGCGATGACCCAGTTTGCGCATGCCGGGGTCGCCCGCCACGCGTTCCAACTCGTCCTTGGTCAGCCCGACATGGGCTCTGCCGTCCAGCACGGCGATGGTCGCGGGGACGGCGCCGCCCGCCCGGACCAGCGCCTCCAACTCCTCGGCGACGACCAGATTGCGCGGGCGCGGCAAGCCGTGCGCGATGATGGTGGACTCCAGGGCGACGACGGGTGCGTCGGTGTCGAGCGCTTCCCGTACCTCTTCGGACACCGTGACTGCGGATGTGGGCATGTCCCATCCCTGGCGCGACGGGCAGTCCGACAAACATCTCGGCCCATGGTGCCCGGCACGATCCGTCGCCAGGTGGCTGCCGGTCGGGAGTATGAAATCCGTGGGCATAATGCTGATCGCGACTCGATTGATGACGTACGAGGTGACCCTTGAGCAGGCTGCTGGATGCTTTCGAGACTCTCGTTTCTCCCAGTTATCGCATCTTTGGGCTGGTTGACACGAGCGTCGACACCTATTCACCGCACGCGGATCGCACGAAATGGCTTCTTTCCGCCCCCGGCATGGTTTATCTGCAAGTCCCGCCCCAGGTGATTCGGGCGTCGGTGCGGTTGGAAAGCTGGTCGGCGGCCCCTCCCGCAGACGATGCTCCGTGGTCCGGTGCGGAGGAAGTGGAGGTGCGACTTCCCGGAGGTGACCTCGCGCTGGAGACCATCGACGGGGGGCAGCAGGAAGTCCCGTTGATCCTGCCCTCCTCCGGCCTGTACCGGATGCGATGGCATTGGACATTCAATCGTGAAGGCGGGCCTTTCACCTCTCCGCTGGCGGGTCCCCGGGAACCACTGCCCATGCCACCGGGCCACGAAGAGAAGATGAACGGCGCAGATCAATACTGTCTGGTTCAGATCTGGCGCACCGCCGCCGGTGGCGGGACGGAGTGAAACGGGTGCGGGGCCGGTCCCAGGACCGGCCCCGCGGTATGGCCGACTCAGACAGAATGTCCCCGGTCAGTCGCCGATGACGATGATGAACGGGTCGTGACTCAGGATTCGGTCATTGTCGTACCAGGCGCCGAGACGTCGCCCGGCTTCCTGATTCTCGTTCGAGTCGATGTAGCGGACGGAGAAGTCGTCGCGGTACGGCTCTCCCTCGTACTGGTAGCGCGCTGCCCCCTGGTAACTGGAGGCGAAGGGGAATTCGTCGCAGTCGCGCTGCTCTCCCGCCGTGGGCCTGCCCGGCACGGCGGCGTTGTTGCACGTGGAGGAGACGACGGAGCGGTTGGCGTCGTAGCGGGCCTGCTCGGACGGCCCGAAGCCCGGTACGAGACGGTGCAGCGGGTTCACGGCGCTACCACCGGGCAGCTTCTTGTCGCTCTTCGTCGGGTACGTGCTGCCCGGGTCGTCAAGTGCGTCGCCGATGTGGTCCGCGACCGCTGCCACTCCGAAGTACGGCTCCACCGGAGCGGCGGGGTCGGACGTGTCGCTCCGGTCGTAGCGCAGCGCGGGTGTGGCATCGGGGAAAACAGAACCCGCCTTGGCCCGTACGTTGTAGGCGGCGCTGTCGAAGCGGATCTCCCCCTGCTCGCCCTCGGAGGGGATGAGCTGGGAGTAGCCGGGAACCGTGAACTCGAGGACCGGGGTGAACAGGCCCGTGGCGATCTGATCGCCATGGGCGACGTCGGGCAGCTTCGGCGCCAGCGACCACAGGTCGAACTTCGTGTCGCCGTTGTACTTCCACTGGCTGGGCGAATCAGTGCGGCCCGTGTGGAGACCGGGCTGGCAGGCGTCCTCTGCAGAGGGGTCGCCCGGAACTCCGATGTCCCAGTCTCCCTCGCACTCCAGCTTCGCTTCCAGCTTGGCGCCGACCTTGTTGAAATCACCGCTGGATATGAAGACGTCCACGTTGAAGTCGAATTCGGCGAACCGGGTCAGCGGGCTGCCGTCCAAGCCGCCTATCTGGCCGCGGCCGATGAGGGTGTTGGTCGAGATGAAGGTGCCGTGCAGGTAGCAGCCCGGGGGCCACAGGCCGCACCTGATCGCCGGCATGACCGTCATGGTCTCCTGGCAGTAGGAGAACCGGTTCTTGATCCATCCGGCCTCGTTGTCCGAGTCGTCGGCGTTGTGGCACTCATCGACGTCGGCGATGTATTCGTACGGATCCTTGCCGTTGTTCTCGGGCTTGCGTCCGCGGTTGAACCGCTGGCTGGGAACGGTGTACGTGCGCTCCCAGACAGCCATGGGCCCGACGGTCGACGCCGTGGTCGTGCCGGACACCGACCGTGACGCGTCAGAAGCCGTTTCAGCCGCGGCAGGCTGCTCGGCGGACGGGCCGCTGCGCGGTTTGATGCCGAGCGCTTCCAGATTGCCGTCCCTGTTGAGGACCTGCTCGATCTGGGCGGGGTCGGCGATCAGCGCGGGATCGCTGATCGTGTAGGTGTCGCCGGGCTGAAGACTGCTGGGAACACCGGCGGCGGCGGTCTCCACGACGAACGAGCGCCACGGGGACCAGCCCAGGTTGTAGTGGGTGCCGTCGTAGGCGTTGGTGCGGAACTTGTACATCTTGCCGTCGACGAGCTGCCCGTCCGGGACCTGCACGCTCGCCCACTCGCCCGGGGTGACGAAGGAGGAGACCAGCACACCGTCTCCGGCGGGCGTGGTGATCGGCGTGTTGGTATCGGCGTCGTAGACCTGGAAGCTGCCGCTGACCTTGTCGCCGTCCGCGTCCGCGAACGTGTCCCTGAGCGTCGGAGTGAGGGTGTTGACGGCCCACACACCGTTGTACATCTTGAACGGCGGACCGGCCTGCTGCGCCGTGCCGTCGGAGGGACGGTAGTTGTAGTTCACGGTCAGCTTCGGCTGGTTCGCCGTGGCGTTGCCGGAGTTGACGCGCTTCCAGGCGCGGGTGTCGTCGGTGGCCGCGCGCAGGCCCATGTAGCCGCGGGTCGCCTTCGCCGAGGCCCAGGTCTGGACGAGGGTGTCGACGTCGGCGTTGACCCAGCCGTCGGGCTGAGCGGTGCAACCGGGGTTGCCGCTGGTCTGGTCGGAGGAGTGGTACTGCTGGTTCCAGGTGGGCTGGCTGGTCCACCGGGACGCGGTGGATGCCTGGGTGGTGTCCCAGACGGTCCACGACTGGGCGGTGCAGTCGGTGTTGCCGGAGTGGAAGTTCCACAGCGCCAGGTTCGTGTCGATGATCAACGCGTCCTGGATGGGCGTGGTGTCCCAGTGGATGAAGGACCGGGCCACGCGGGTCGTACCGTCCGCGTTGGTGGTGCCCGGGTTGCCGAAGTCGAGCTCGGTGTCGGCGGACCAGTCGACCGTCTCACCGCGCTGCACGTAGGTGTCGAACGTGGACGACAGGGCGGAGGTCGAGGGGTCGACCGTGACCGGGTACTGCGTCCTGGGGTCGGCGAGGAAGTCGGCGCTCGGGGTGACGACCAGGTCGATACGACCGGTGCCCTTGTTCACGACCTTCATGTCGACCCGGGCACGGCGGGTGTGCTCGCCGGACCGCTTGTCCACCGAGGCGTCCCACATGACCGGGGCGGGCATCGTCGCTCGCCGCTCACCGGTCTCGGCGTCGGTGAACGTCACCGACCCGTCCTTGTTCGCCTTGGCCTTCAGCCCCTTGGCCTTGACCGGCAGCGTGTAGGAGTACGCACCGGAGGGCTTCTTGTCGATCTCCACGAACTGTTCGAAACCGGTCCGCGTGGCCTCGACGATGACGTCGGCACCGGGCACGGCCTCCCGGTAACGGGCGGTGGTGCCGTTCAGCTCCGGAGCGGGAAGACCGCCCTTCCACTGCAGCGTCACCGCCTGGTCTCCGGTGCCGAGGGTGACGAGATCGCGCGGGGCCGCGTCCTTGGCGGCGGCCAGGGAGCGCGGCGCGGTGCCGCTCTTGCCCGCCATGCGCAGCCCGTTGGGGTGCTCCTTCGCCTTCACGGTTCCGTCGGCGGCCGTGGTCAGGGTGACGTCGACCTTGCGCCACTCGCCGGCCCGCCAGACCCGCTCGGGCCCGGAGGTCAGTTCGGTGGTGAGCGTGCCGTCGGGATTGGCCACCGTGTAGGAGGTGGCCGTCGTCTCGTCGGAGGCGACGACCTTCTTGCCGGTCTTCTTCGCCTGGGTGATGGCCCAGGCCTTCGAGCCCTTCGGGTGCTTGGCCGCCCGGGCCGGGTCCGGCTCCCCATTCCCCTTCTTCGCAGGGGACTTGGCGGATGTCGCGGCCGCATTGGCAGGCTCGTCCGGTGCCGCGACGGCCGTCTGGCCGGATATGAAGACGACTTCTGCCGCCAACACCACGGCTGACGCCAGAGCGATGCGCCCTCTGCGTCGTCGCGGGCGGGAACGCCCGGCTGTGTATCTGGACACGGATGTGTCATCCCTTCCGATCCTGCCGGTCGGCAAGATCAACAAGGGAATCTAGGGCCGGGCTGTGCGCCAACTATGTGCGGAATCAAGGATTCCGCGTGATCGTGAACACGGTTGCCCACATGAAGATGAGGTGTCAGTGAGGACTTCTCCACACTTGCGGTGATCTTGTGGCGGTCACGTCAGGGCGCTCGGACGGACAGCAGCCCGGCCGCGTCGCGGACTCGTGCGGCGTGATCCGATCGCCTTGGGTGAGGTGCCTCCACCGGACCGGGTGCAGCACAGCGCCCGGCCGAGGCTGGAGGCGTTGAGAGTTGCGTCGAAGTCGCCGAGGCTGCCTTCGGGCACGTCCGGGGGCGCGTAGGGCGTGTGCCTCACCCACCGGATTTTCGATCCTTGCCTGGGGATGAGCTTGATTCCGCCACGCAGGTTGTGGCGTACCGACTCCTGGAACCACGGCTCGGCGAGGTTGGCGTGGTCGCAGACAGGATCCGGTCAACTGACCAGCCGATCAATACATCTAGGGTCTGGCGGCAGCCCGCCGCACCGCCAGCGCCGCCATCGGCAGCAGCAACACCGCCCCGATCACGTTCAGCCACCCGTATCCCGCCTGGGCCACCACCAGACCCGCCGCCGCGCCGCCCAGGCCCGCCGCCGTGTTCATCGTCAGGTCGGACAGGCCCTGCACCGCCGCCCTCGCGGGCTGTGGCACGGACTCGGTGAGCAGGGTGGAACCGGAGACCAGCCCCGCCGACCAGCCCAGCCCGAGCAGGAACAGTCCCACCGCGGTCTGTCCGTGGCTCGGGCCCGCCGTGCCGGCCAGCAGTGCGGCCGCGCAGAGCAGGCCCGCCGCGAGTCCGATCACCGCGAGCCGGCCGACGCGGTCCGACAGCCAGCCCATCACGGGCGAGAATGCGTACATGCCGGCGATATGGCCGCTGATCACCAGGCCGATCAGCTCGATGCCGGCGCCGTGGTGGCTCAGGGCGACGGGAGTCATCGACATGATCGACACCATCGCCGTGTGCGAGACGGCCACGGTCACCAGAGCGAGCCGGGCCATGGGGGAGTTCCGTACGGCGAGCAGCCCGGCCTTCAGTGAACGGCCCTCGGGGGAGGTGTCGGCCGCGGACATTGCGCGGGCGGTGAGCAGCGGGTCGGGCCGGAGCAGGACGAGGACGAGTGCCGCGGAGACGAGGAACACTCCGGCCGCCCACAGAAACGGCCCGGCGGTTGCGGGAATGCCCAGCCCGGACACGCTGCGTCCGGCGGGCGAGGCGATGTTGGGGCCGAGCACCGCGCCGATCGTGGTCGCCCAGACGACGGTGGAGATGGCCCGCCCGCGCCGTTCGGGCTCCGCGAGATCGGCCGCGGCGAACCGCGCCTGCAGGTTCGCCGACGAGGCCGCGCCGAACCCGGCCATGCCGAGGAGCAGCAGCGGGAAGCTGTCGACGGCCGCGGCCACGACGACCACGCCGGCGCCCAGGGCACCGATGACGTACGCGAGGACCAGCCCGGGACGCCGCCCCCGTGCGGTCATCAGCGCGGCCAGGGGCATCGACAGCAGTGCGGTCCCGGCGACCGTGGCGGTCGGGGCGAGCCCGGCCAGCGCCTCCGTGCCGCTGACCTCCTGCGCCAGCACCGCGGCCAGCGCGATGCCGGTGGCCACCCCGAGGCCGCCGAGGATCTGGCTGACGATCAGCACGGTGTTGATACGCCGGCGTATGGAGGGCAGGTCGGCGGCCGCGCCTGCCGATGCCTTGCCGTCGTCGGGTATGTCAGGAGCGTCGGACGTCGTGGTCACCGACGCAGTGTGTCAGAACAGCGGCTCCGGCAGGATGCCCTCGAGCGCGAGCAGTCGGCGCTTGGTCTCCAGCCCTCCGCCGAAGCCCCCGAGCCCGCCGTCCGTCTCCACCACCCGGTGGCAGGGCACCACGACGGGCAGCGGGTTGGACCCCATCGCGGCCCCCACCGCCTGTGCGGCGTCCGGCCGGCCGACGCGGGCTGCCAGCTCTCCGTAGCCGACGACCGCCCCGTACGCCACGCCGGCCAGCAGCTCACGCAGCACCTGCCGGTTGAAGCCGGCCGAGAGCGACCAGTCCAGCGGCAGGTCGAAGTCGTGCAGGCTGCCCGCGAAGTAGGCCTCGAGCTGGCTTATCGGTTCGGCGAGCCGGCCCGTCGCATCCTGGACGGGCTCGGCCCCCAGGCGGCCGGCCAGCTGCTGGAGCGCGCGCCGGCGCACCGCCTCGTCGGCGTGGAAGACCACGCTCACCAGGCCCTGGTCCGTCGCGGCGAGGAGCAGCGGCCCGATGTGCGTGCCGATGACGGCCCACTCGAACGTCTTCATGCGGACCACGCTACGACCGACCACCGACAGTCGGGCCGATCTGCAAAGAGCTCCGCACACCGGTCCGGACCGATCCGCGGGA
Organism: Streptomyces sp. NPDC006283; assembly: GCF_040613325.1. Taxonomy (NCBI): domain Bacteria; kingdom Bacillati; phylum Actinomycetota; class Actinomycetes; order Kitasatosporales; family Streptomycetaceae; genus Streptomyces; species Streptomyces sp. NPDC006283. Next base: position 19,049 of record NZ_JBEXRZ010000025.1, read on the forward strand.
GCGCTGTTCGCCGGTCCGCTTCGACCGGCGGGGAAGGGACTATCCGACCGCGTCCCGCACGACGTCCGGGTAGTTGGTGATGATCCCGTCCACGCCGAAGTCCGCCCCGCGCGTGGCGGCCGCTGCGTCGTTGACCGTCCAGGTGTTGACCCGCAGCCGCTTGCCGTGCGCACCCTTCAGAGCGTGCACCGCGGCCACGTACTCGGCCGTGAGGGACGTGTGCGTCGGGTTGATCTGGTCGGTGAACGCCGCGTACGACGGCAGATCGGCGATCGCGGGGGTGCCGAGGAATCCGGTCGTGACGTCCGGCCGCTGCTGGTGCACCGCCTCGACGCTGTCCTTGCCGAAGCTCTGGATGACCAGCCGGCTCCTGACGTGGCTGCGGTCGAGCCAGCCCTCCTCGCGCAGCACCCGCAGGGTGTCCCTCTCGATGCCGGGGTAGAGCTCGGGCTTCTTGATCTCCAGCAGCAGCTTCTGGTTGTTGTCGTCCACGCGGTTCAGGTACTGCTTCAGCGTCGGGACGCGCGCGCCGGTCCACTCGGCGCCGCGCCAGCTGCCCGCGTCGAGGCCGGCGATCTCGGCCGCGGTGAAGTCCTTGACCTTCCACGGGGCGCGATCCGGGAAAACCTGCTCCACGTCGGTGGTCCGTGCGAGTGAATCGTCGTGCATGACGACCAGCTCGCCGTCCTTGGTGCGCTGGACGTCGTTCTCGACCCAGGCGAAGCCCATCTCGTCGGCGAGGTCGACTGCCGCGAGCGTGTTCTCGGGCGCGTAGGCGGATGCGCCGCGGTGCGCGATCACCAGCGGAGCGTCGTCCCCGGCGGCCGCGAGCTCGGTGCCGGTCGCGGAGCCGGGCAGGACCAGCGCGGTGATTCCCAGGGTCGTGGCGGCCAATGCTGCGACGGGGCGTGCGTACACGGGGATTCCTCACGTCGTTGAATCATGGACGAGTCGAGGCTTGCATCTCCCGGCCAACGAGGCACAGGCGAAGTATGGCCACAAGGTGAACGGATCCGCCTCCGCGAGACCCGCCTCCGCGAGACCCGCCGGGAGACTCCGGGCGGGAGACCCGACGCCGGAAAACTCGCCGCCGGGGACCCTGCGCCGAGGAAATTCAGCTGGGACGTTTGCTTAGACTTCCGCGAGCCGTACCCTCGCCCAGAACCAGACGTTCCATCAGAGATCGCGGGGATCGTAGGGCGGCGGGGGATCGCACGGGACGAAGGGTGCACGGAATGCAGGGCACGGTGGACGGATTCGGCTACGGTCTCGTCACCCCGGTGGCGGCCTACCTGATGGCATGCCTCGGCGGCGCCCTGGGCCTGCGCTGCACCGCCAGGGCCGTGCGGAACGGGCGTTCGTTCCGGCCGGGCCGGCTCCTGCTCGGCGCGAGCGCGATCGGCTCGGGCATCTGGAGCATGCACTTCATCGCGATGATGGGCTTCCGCGTGGAGGAGGTCTCCATCGGCTACGACAGGGCGACGACCTTCGCCAGCCTGGCCGTGGGCATCGTCATGGTCGGCATCGGGATATTCGTCGTCGGTCACCGGGGAGCAACGACGATGTCCCTGGTCACCGGCGGCACCATCACCGGGCTGGGGGTGGCGTCCATGCATTACCTCGGCATGGCCGGAATGCGACTGCCCGGGCGCCTCGAGTACGACACCGTGACCGTCGCTCTCTCCGTGGTGATCGCCGTCGTCGCAGCCACGGCGGCGCTGTGGGCGGCCGTGTCCGTCCGCGGGTTCCTGGCGAGCCTGGGGGCCAGCCTCGTGATGGGTCTCGCCGTGAGCGGGATGCACTACACGGGGATGGCGGCGGTCAGCGTCCATGTCCACGAGGCGGTCGACACGGCCGTCGCCGGCGACCCGCCCGCCGCGCTCCTCGCGCCCATGCTCGTGGGCCCCGCGGTGTTCCTGCTGCTCGCCGGTGTTGTCGTGTACGACCCGCTGCGGGCAGCGGGGAAGCCGGACCGGCAGGCACACACGGACGGCCGTGCCGTGCCCCGGGCGCAGGCGCGGCGCCCGGCGGCCGGCGGCGAGCGCAGGGCGGCCGTCCGGGCAGGGAGCCGCATCTCCCGACGCGATCCGGACGGAAGCTGGAGCGACTGATCGCCCACGGTTTCCCACCCGACTGTCAGTGGGGGGTCGTACGGTTGTTGCATGCGGCCCGTTTCCAAGATCGAACGTACGGTGGCGCCTTTCGAGGTCGTCAGTCCCTATCGGCCCAGCGGCGACCAGCCGACGGCCATTGCCGAGCTGGAGCGGCGCGTCGGCGCAGGTGAGAAGGACGTCGTCCTCCTGGGCGCGACCGGCACGGGCAAGTCGGCGACGACTGCCTGGATGATCGAGAAGCTTCAGCGCCCCACCCTGGTCATGGCGCCGAACAAGACCCTGGCCGCCCAGCTGGCGAACGAGTTCCGCGAGCTCCTCCCGAACAACGCGGTGGAGTACTTCGTCTCGTACTACGACTACTACCAGCCAGAGGCGTACGTCCCGCAGTCGGACACGTACATCGAGAAGGACTCCTCGATCAACGAGGAGGTCGAGCGCCTGCGCCACTCCGCGACCAATTCGCTGCTCACCCGGCGGGACGTCGTCGTGGTCGCCTCGGTCTCCTGCATCTACGGCCTCGGCACCCCGCAGGAGTACGTGGACCGCATGGTCCAGCTCAAGGTCGGCGACGAGATCGACCGCGACCAGCTGCTGCGCCGCTTCGTCGACATCCAGTACACCCGCAACGACCTGGCCTTCCAGCGCGGCACCTTCCGCGTCCGCGGCGACACCATCGAGATCTTCCCGGTCTACGAGGAGCTCGCCGTCCGTATCGAGATGTTCGGCGACGAGATCGAGGCCCTGTCCACGCTCCACCCGCTCACCGGCGAGATCCTCAGCGAGGACCAGTCGCTCTACGTGTTCCCCGCCAGCCACTACGTGGCGGGACCCGAGCGCATGGAGAAGGCGGTCAACGGCATCGAGGCGGAGCTCGGGCAGCGCCTCGCGGAGCTCGACAAGCAGGGCAAGCTGCTGGAGTCCCAGCGCCTGCGCATGCGCACCACGTACGACATCGAGATGATGCGCCAGATCGGCTCCTGCTCCGGCATCGAGAACTACTCGATGCATTTCGACGACCGGGAGCCCGGCTCGCCGCCGAACACCCTCCTCGACTACTTCCCCGAGGACTTCCTGCTCGTCATCGACGAGTCGCATGTGACGGTGCCGCAGATCGGGGCGATGTACGAGGGCGACGCGTCGCGCAAGCGCACGCTCGTCGACCACGGCTTCCGGCTGCCGTCCGCGCTCGACAACCGCCCGCTGAAGTGGGAGGAGTTCCAGCAGCGCATCGGCCAGACCGTCTATCTGTCGGCCACCCCCGGCGCCTACGAACTGTCCCGCGGCGACGGCTTCGTCGAGCAGATCATCCGCCCCACCGGGCTCGTCGACCCCCAGGTCGTCGTCAAGCCCACCGAGGGGCAGATCGACGACCTGGTGCACGAGATCCGCGAGCGCACCGAGAAGGACGAACGTGTCCTGGTCACCACGCTGACCAAGAAGATGGCCGAGGACCTGACCGACTACTTCCTCGAGCTCGGCATCCAGGTCCGCTATCTCCACAGTGACGTCGACACCCTCCGCCGCATCGAGCTGCTGCGCGAGCTGCGTTCCGGTGAGTACGACGTCCTGGTCGGCATCAACCTCCTGCGCGAGGGACTAGACCTGCCCGAGGTGTCGCTGGTCGCCATCCTCGACGCCGACAAGGAGGGCTTCCTGCGCTCCGGCACCTCCCTGATCCAGACCATCGGCCGCGCGGCGCGCAACGTCTCCGGCGAGGTCCATATGTACGCGGACAAGATCACGCCCGCGATGGAGAAGGCCATCGAGGAGACCAACCGCCGCCGCGAGAAGCAGATCGCGTACAACACGGAGAACGGCATCGACCCGCAGCCGCTCCGCAAGAAGATCAACGACATCGTCGCGACCATCGCGCGCGAGGAGATCGACACCGAGGAGCTGCTGGGTACCGGCTACCGCCAGGCGAAGGCCGACAAGCCGGGCAAGGGCGCCAAGGCGCCGGTGCCCTCGCTCGGTGCCGGAGCCGGTGCCCGAGCGGGCCGCAAGGGCGAGGTGCTCAGCGACCGGCCCGCGACCGAACTGGCCGGAATCATCGAAGAGATGACCGACCGTATGCGGGCTGCCGCCGCGGAGCTCCAGTTCGAGGTGGCGGCCCGGCTGCGCGACGAGGTAAGCGAGTTGAAGAAGGAGCTGCGTCAGATGAAGGAGGCAGGACTCGCCTGAGCCTGCCGCGCCTGCCGCGCCTGCCGCGCCTGCCGCGCCTGCCGTGGCGGCTGTGCCGGCCGGTGTGTTGCAAGACCGACACAAAAACCGACTGCCCCGGCGCCCTGTCGGTGCGACTGCGTAGGGTGCTGGGACAACCGCACGTATGGGCGGTGGCAATTCGCGAGAAGGGGACAGCGCGTGACGGTCAACATGACCAAGGGTCAGGCCATCAGCCTGCAGAAGAGCGACGGGGGCACGCTCACGGCGGTGCGGATGGGCCTCGGATGGCAGGCGGCCCCGCGCCGCGGTCTGTTCGGCTCGCGCACCCGCGAAGTCGACCTGGACGCCTCCGCGGTGCTGTTCGCCGACAAGCAGCCGGTGGACGTCGTGTTCTTCCGCCACCTCGTCAGCGACGACGGCTCCGTCAAGCACACCGGTGACAATTTGGTCGGCGGCGCTGGTTCCGGCGGCGACGACGAGGCGATCCTCGTCGACCTGCAGCGCGTGCCGGTCCACATCGACCAGATCGTCTTCACGGTCAACTCGTTCACCGGCCAGACGTTCCAGGAAGTGCAGAACGCCTTCTGCCGCATCGTCGACGAGACCAACGGCCAGGAGCTCGCCCGCTACACGCTCGACGGCGGCGGCCAGTACACCGCGCAGATCATGGCGAAGGTGCACCGCGCCGGCGGCGGCTGGCAGATGACGGCCCTGGGCAACCCTGCCAACGGCCGTACGTTCCAGGACCTGATGCCCGCGATCCTGCCGCACCTGTAGGCACGGCGGGACATCCGAGTCGTACCGCAGCTCCCGGAGGCACAGCCGCCGGGAGCTGCCCGCGTACCAACCGCACACAGCAGAGCACCGAGGGGACAGAGCGATGACGGCCGAGCTGGTCCGGGGGCAGAACCACCCCTTGCCCGACACCCGACTCGAGATCCGGGTGTCGGCCGGCCATCCGGTCGTCGCCTGCGCCACCTGCTTCGACGAACAGGGCGCCGTCCGCGCGGAATGGGTGGCACACCCCGGAGCTTCCGCTCTTCCCGGCATCGAAGTGCCCGGGCGCGCCGAGCGGTCCCCCCGTTTTGCCGTGGACCTCGACGACGTGCCCGACGCGGTGCATCAGGTCAATGTCATCCTCGCTCTCCCCGTGGGCGCCGGCGGTCCCGACCGGTTCGGCGCCACGGCGGCCCCGTACGTGGCGGTCACGAGCCAGGGCGGTACGGAGCTGGCCAGCTTCACCATCACCGGCCTCGACAGCGAAAACGCGCTGGTCGCCGTCGAGTTGTACCGCCGTCAGGGCGCCTGGAAAATCCGCGCGGTGGGTCAGGGATACGCGGGCGGCCTCGGCCAACTGCTGTCGGACCAGGGCATGGACCAGGCCGACCGCACGGCATCGGCCATCCAGGAGACGGCCGTGCCACGCGCGCACCGCGCCGAGCCGGCCCGGCTCCGCACGGCTGCCGACGCCGCGGCAGCGGCACCCGGCGGGGAGCAGTCCTCCCCGGGCGATGTCACGATCCCCGACGGTCCCACCGCCTCGGGACCGCAGCCCGCAGCGGCCGGTGCAGGCCCCCAGCAGACGCCGACGCCCGACCCTCCGCAGATGCCCGGAGGCCCCATCAACTACGCCCATCCGCGCAGACAGTCGGCCCCGCCCCCGCCCGCTCCCGCCGCGCCGCGCCGCCGGCCGAACCCGGCCGCCCGGCCGCCCCGGTGGCGGGCGACGCCAGCGGCTGGTCCATGGAAGAGCGCCTCTACAACCAGGTCTGGGGCATGTTCGAGGACCTCGCCCGGACCGTCGCCGCGTACCGCAGCGCCGTCGAGTTCGCCGAGTCCCGGATGGACAAGGAGCTCGACCAGGTCCTGTCCGACCCGCGCAGCCGCATCGGCAGCACCGGCGACGCGGCCAGGGCCGCGGCCCGCGCCAAGTGTGAGCAACTGACCGACCAGGCGCGGCAGGCACTCGACCGCGACCTGGCCCAGCTGACCGCGGAGTCGGAGGTCGTAGAACCGGCGCTGCCGCCCGCATTCGCCCGCTGGGACAACCCCAGCTGGCACGCCTACCGCGTCCCGATGGAGATCCCGATGGCCCTGCGCATCGGCGACCTCCATCTGCCGGAGAGCCCCGATCTGCGCATCCCGTGCCTGGTCCGGCTGCCGCTCGAGCGCGGGCTGTGGGTGGACAGCGGCCGTTCGAGCTCGGACGCAGCGATGGCGATGGACGAGGCGCAGCTGCGCCGGCTCGCCGTCGACTCGGCGGTCGCGCTCGCCGCCCGGCTGCTCGCCGTGTACCCGCCCGGCGAGTTCAGCGTCCATGCCATCGACCCGGCGGGCACTGCCGCCGCCTCGCTGGCTCCCCTGGTCGAATCCGGCGCCCTCACCGGCCCGCCGGCCGCGGGCGCCCAGGGCGTCAGCGCCGTCCTCGCCAAGCTCACCGAGCGGGTCGACCTGGTGACGATGGCGGTACGAGGGGGTGCGGCCGACTCTCTCCCGCCCGGCCTCGACACGGGCGAGCAGCTGCTGATCGTCAACGACTTCCCGCACGGTTTCGACGACCGCGCGGTCAACCAGCTCCGCTACCTCGCGGACGAGGGGCCGGCCGTCGGCGTCCACCTGCTGATGGTCGCGGACCGCGAGGACGCGACGGCCTACGGGCCGGTACTCGACCCGCTGTGGCGCTCGCTGCTACGGGTGACCCCGGTCCCCGACGACCACATCGCCGACCCGTGGGTGCGTCATGCGTGGACGTACGAGCCGCTGACCGTGCCGACGGGCAGCGGCGTGCTGCGCCAGGTGCTCGACCAGGTGACCGAGGCTCGACGGGCCTGGCGCCGCTGATCCGATCCGGGCTCCGACCAGCCCTTTTGGGGCGGCCTTTACCATCGCCTTTACCTTTCATTGGTCTTTCCTGTACCGTTCTTTGCGCGGAGGGGAGTACTCCCGACTCGCGGCGTGCCCGTCAATACGGACCTACAGAGAAGTCCCGGGGCGCCGGCCCGTGGTGCGGCTGAGGCCGCCCGGGTGGAAGAGACCTCCGGCAGCGACGACGCTGATCAGTAGCCGTACGACGCCGGAGGCGCAGTGGACGTTTCAATGACCGTTTGGGTGCTGACCATTCTTGGTCTCAGTGCCCTGATCGCTGTCGACTTCTTCATCGGGCGCAAGCCCCATGACGTGTCGATCAAGGAAGCCGGCATCTGGACCGTGGTCTGGATCGTGCTGGCCGCACTCTTCGGCCTCGGCCTGCTGTTCGCGGGCGAGAGCCAGGCGTCGGGCGAGTTCTTCGCGGGCTTCATCACGGAGAAGTCGCTCAGTGTCGACAACCTCTTCGTCTTCGTCCTGATCATGGCGAAGTTCGCCGTGCCCTCGCACCTCCAGCAGCGGGTGCTGCTGATCGGTGTGCTGATCGCCCTGGTGCTGCGCGCCATCTTCATCGCCGCGGGTGCGGCGATCATCGCCAGCTTCTCCTGGGTCTTCTACATCTTCGGCGCGTTCCTCATCTACACGGCCTGGAAGCTCATCCAGGAGGCGCGCTCCGACGACGAGGAGGAGGAGTTCGAGGAGAACAGGCTCCTCAAGTCGATCGAGCACCGCTTCGGTGTCGCCGACAAGTACCACGGCACGAAGCTCTTCATCCGCAACAACGGCAAGCGCGTCCTGACCCCGCTGATGGTCGTCATGCTCGCCATCGGCACCACCGACGTGCTCTTCGCTCTGGACTCGATCCCCGCGATCTTCGGTCTGACCCAGGACCCGTACATCGTCTTCACCGCCAACGCGTTCGCGCTGATGGGTCTGCGGCAGCTGTACTTCCTCATCGGCGGACTGCTCAAGAAGCTGGTCCACCTCAGCTACGGCCTGTCGGTGATCCTCGGCTTCATCGGTGTGAAGCTGGTGCTGCACGCCCTGCACGAGAGCGGTGTGCACGTTCCCGAGATCTCCATCCCGGTCTCGCTGGCCGTCATCTGCGGTGTCCTGGTGATCACGACGATCACCAGCCTCATCGCCTCCAAGAAGCAGGCTGAGCGGGAAGCCGCCGAAGCCTTGGAGAAGGACAAGGACAGCGTCGAGGCCTGACGGTCGCGCGACGCGTGAGCACAGCACCGGCGGGTGCGGACGGCAGGCCCGTCCGCACCCGCCGGTGTGTTTCCCCCACCGGTCCACCGGAGCCGCAGCACCGCATACCGTTGCGTGCGACAACCGACAGCGTTGCATGCGAGAACCGACGACACCCCGAGGACGACGCGATGGCCATCCCCGTACGCACCGGTGCCAAGGACCGTGTGCCGCTGCCCGCGCTGCGCCTCGACCGGTCGGCCGAGCCCGCCACCGCCGCGGTCCTGCTCCTGCACGGCGGCCGCGCCGACGCGGTGGAGCCGCCGCCCGCCCTGAACCTCCCAGGCGCCCGCATGCGCCCCTTCGCGCGGGCGATCGCCCGCGCGACCGCCGGCCACGGCGTCGCACTGGGCAGGGTCCGCTACGGCCACCGCGGCTGGAACGGCGACCGGGCGGACGCCGCCCGCGACGCCGGGCGAGCCCTCGACGAACTGGCCCTGCTGACCGGCCCCGTGCCCACCGTCCTGGTGGGCCACTCCATGGGTGCACGGGCCGCGCTGCACGCCGCCGGCCACCCCCATGTGAAGGCGGTCGTCGGTCTTGCCCCCTGGTGCCCGCCCGAAGACCCCGTCGACCATTTGGCGGGCAGATCGGTCGTGCTGCTGCACGGCGACCGGGACCGTGTCACGGACCCGGCAGAGACCTGGGCCTTCGCGGCGCGCGCCCGCAGCGCCGGCGCCGACGTCCGTGAACTCCCCATGCCCGGCGGCGATCACGCCATGCTCCGCGGCGCGTCGACCTGGCACGCCCTCACGACACGCTTGGTCCTCGGGCTGTTGGGGGTGGCGCCGACGTCGTGAAAACGATGGCCGGGCCGCGGACGCCCCACTTAGTATCCGACGGTGACGACGCCGGGGGACGGGAAATCGCCAGAGGACGCGGCCTTGGGGATCTTGACCAGGCACCGGTCCGGGCGGGAGACACCCGAACGACGGGGCACCTCGACCCCCTCACCTGCCCGCTGGACGTGCTCGCCGGCCTCATCCGCCACCCCGCCCCGCACCATCGCGTCCACGGCCTGGAGCTCCTGACCGAGCGTGCCGCCCGCTGCTTCGCCGACGAGAGGGAGAAGGAGCGCATCGCTGCGCTCCTCCCGCTGTCCGCGCCCGGCCCGACAAGCGGCCCCGCTACACGGATGTGCTCGCGAGGATCGAGGCGGCCGCCGCCGGGTAGGGCGGCGTCACCAGCCGCGTTCGCGCCACTCGGCCAGATGGGGCCGTTCCTCGCCGAGGCTGGTGTCCTTGCCGTGGCCCGGGTAGACCCATGTCTCGTCGGGGAGCCGGTCGAACAGCTTGGCCTTGACGCCGTCGAGCAGGCTGGTGAACGCCTGCGGGTCCTTGTGGGTGTTGCCCACGCCGCCGGGGAACAGGCAGTCGCCGGTGAAGATGTGCGGGTGACCGTGCGGGTCGTCGTAGACGAGCACGATCGAACCGGGGGTGTGACCCACCAGGTGGCGGGCCGTGAGCTCGACGCGCCCCACCTGGATCGTGTCCCCGTCGTCGACCGGTACGTCGGTGGGGACGGGGATGCCCTCGGCGTCGTGCCGGCCGGCGTAGGTGCGCGCGCCGGTCGCCCGCACGACCTCCTGCAGTGCCTGCCAGTGGTCGCCGTGGCGGTGGGTGGTGACGACGGCGGCGATGGAGTCGTCGCCGATCAGCTGCAGCAGGGTCTCCGGCTCTGCCGCCGCGTCGATCAGCAGCTGCTCACCGGTGGCGCGGCAGCGCAACAGATAGGCGTTGTTGTCCATCGGCCCCACGGCGACCTTGGAGATCATCAGGTCGGCGAGTTCGTGCACGTCCGCCGGGCCGCCGACCTTCACCGCTCCGCTGTATGTCATGCGTCTCAGCCTATAGCGGAGGCAGTACGGGCAGCGGGCCTCCGGCGCACTCCAGGGCGGTGCCGTCGCGGCGGCCGGAGAGCCAGCCCAGCACGTCCGCGGGGGAGCCGGAGACGGTGACCGGCGTCCCTTCCGCGCCGCCGGTGCGCCATTCGCCGCCGCCGGCCAGCACGCGGGTCGGCGGCACGTCCTCGCGGGCGCTCCACCGCTCCGCCAGGAAGGCGGTCTCCCGCTCGGTGAACTCCTTCGGCAGGTCCTCCAGCTCGTAGCCGATGCCGAGGTCGACATGGTGCAGCTCGACCTCGACGAGACGGCGGAAGGGGACGCGCGCGGCCCGGTCGGTCACCCCGTTGCGCAGCTCGACGGTGCGCTGCCAGTCCGCGGGGGCGGCACCCGTGTCCTGGAAGCGGGCCGCGGACGCGCGCACGTCGTCGAGCTGCTCGGAGAGCCCGCGGGAGGCGTCGCGCTCGATGTCGGCGTCGCGGGCCTCGGCTGTGACATACATCGGCCGGCCCTCGAGAACATTTACGAGCGCGTCGGCGTTACGGGAGATGTGGGCCAGTACGTGGCCGCGGGTCCAGCCCGGCAGCCGTGACGGTCCGGCCACGGCCGCGTTGTCCAGTGCGGCAGCCGCGGTGAGCAGCTGGTCGGTCGCTTCACGTACAGAGCGCAGGTCGCTCACGGGATCGATCATGGGGCCGACCCTAGCCCGCCCACTCGATCGGGTGAAGGTATCGGCACGCGTCCTTGAATCGAATGCGCGTGCTATACGCTCGTCGGAGGCATTCTTGAAGTCAGGCATTCATCGCATGGCTGCCCCCATAGGCTGGATCCAGCCCGGGACCGGGGGCTGTGCCCCCGCTTCTACTCAGAAAGGTGCGGACCGGCGTGGCCGACCGTCTCATCGTTCGTGGCGCTCGCGAGCACAACCTGAAGAACGTCTCGCTCGACCTCCCGCGTGACTCCCTCATCGTCTTCACCGGGCTCTCGGGATCGGGCAAGTCGTCCCTCGCGTTCGACACGATCTTCGCCGAGGGGCAGCGCCGTTACGTCGAGTCCCTCTCCTCCTACGCCCGGCAGTTCCTCGGCCAGATGGACAAGCCGGACGTCGACTTCATCGAGGGCCTCTCCCCGGCCGTCTCGATCGACCAGAAGTCGACCTCGCGCAACCCGCGCTCCACGGTCGGCACGATCACCGAGGTCTACGACTACCTCCGTCTGCTCTTCGCGCGCATCGGTAAGCCGCACTGCCCCGAGTGCCGCCGCCCCATCACGCGCCAGTCGCCGCAGGCCATCGTCGACAGGGTCCTCGAGCTGCCCGAGGGCAGCCGCTTCCAGGTGCTTTCGCCGCTGGTGCGCGAGCGCAAGGGCGAGTTCGTCGACCTCTTCTCCGACCTGCAGACCAAGGGCTACAGCCGCGCGCGCGTCGACGGGCAGACCGTCCAGCTCGCCGAGCCGCCCAAGCTCAAGAAGCAGGAGAAGCACACCATCGAGGTGGTCGTCGACCGCCTCACCGTGAAGGACTCCGCCAAGCGCCGGCTCACCGACTCGGTCGAGACCGCGCTCGGGCTCTCCGGCGGCATGGTCGTGCTCGACTTCGTCGACCTCCCGGAGGACGACCCCGAGCGCGAGCGGATGTTCTCGGAGCACCTCTACTGCCCGTACGACGACCTGTCCTTCGAAGAGCTCGAGCCCCGCTCGTTCTCCTTCAACTCGCCCTTCGGTGCCTGTCCCGACTGCACCGGCATCGGCACGCGCATGGAGGTCGACCCCGAGCTGATCGTCCCCGACGAGGAGAAGTCTCTCGACGAGGGCGCGATCCACCCGTGGTCGCACGGACACACCAAGGAGTACTTCGGCCGTCTGATCGGCGGGCTGTCGCAGGCGCTCGGCTTCTCCACGGACATGCCCTGGGCCGGGCTCCCCGCCCGCGCCAAGAAGGCCCTGCTGCACGGACACAAGACCCAGGTCGAGGTCCGCTACCGCAACCGCTACGGCCGGGAGCGCGCCTACACGACGCCCGCCTTCGAAGGCGCCGTGCAGTTCGTCAAGCGGCGGCACTCCGAGGCCGAGAGCGACTCCAGCAGGGAGCGCTTCGAGGGCTACATGCGCGAGGTGCCGTGCCCGACCTGTGAAGGCACCCGCCTCAAGCCGATCGTCCTCGCCGTCACCGTGATGGAGAGGTCCATCGCCGAGGTTTCCGCGATGTCCATCAGCGAGTGCGCGGAGTTCCTCGGCCGCCTCAAGCTGAACGCCCGCGACAAGAAGATCGCCGAGCGGGTGCTCAAGGAGGTCAACGAGCGGCTGCGCTTCCTGGTCGACGTCGGCCTCGACTACCTGTCGCTCAACCGCGCGGCCGGCACCCTGTCCGGCGGCGAGGCCCAGCGCATCCGGCTCGCCACCCAGATCGGCTCCGGCCTGGTCGGCGTGCTCTACGTCCTCGACGAGCCGTCCATCGGACTGCACCAGCGCGACAACCACCGGCTGATCGAGACCCTCGTCCGCCTGCGCGACATGGGCAACACCCTCATCGTCGTCGAGCACGACGAGGACACCATCAAGGTCGCCGACTGGGTCGTCGACATCGGTCCGGGCGCGGGAGAGCACGGTGGCAAGGTCGTGCACTCCGGGCCGTTGAAGCAGCTGCTGGCCAACAAGGAGTCGATGACCGGGCAGTACCTGGCCAGGAAGCGCTCCATCCCCACGCCGGAGCTGCGCCGCCCCGTCGACCCGACGCGCAGGCTCACCGTGCACGGCGCCCGGGAGAACAACCTCCAGGACATCGACGTCGCGTTCCCCCTCGGTGTGCTCACGGCCGTCACCGGCGTCTCCGGGTCCGGCAAGTCGACCCTGGTCAACGACATCCTCTACACCCACCTCGCCCGCGAACTGAACGGCGCGAAGTCGGTGCCGGGACGCCACACCCGGGTCGACGGCGACGATCTCGTCGACAAGGTGGTGCACGTCGACCAGTCGCCCATCGGCCGCACCCCGCGGTCCAACCCCGCCACGTACACCGGCGTCTTCGACCACGTCCGCAAGCTCTTCGCGGAGACGATGGAGGCCAAGGTCCGCGGCTACCTGCCGGGCCGGTTCTCCTTCAACGTCAAGGGCGGCCGCTGTGAGAACTGCTCCGGCGACGGCACCATCAAGATCGAGATGAACTTCCTGCCGGACGTGTACGTCCCGTGCGAGGTCTGCCACGGGGCGCGGTACAACCGCGAGACGCTGGAGGTCCACTACAAGGGCAAGTCCATCGCCGAGGTGCTGGACATGCCGATCGAGGAGGCGCTGCACTTCTTCGAGGCCGTCCCGACGATCTCCCGCCATCTGCGCACGCTCAACGAGGTGGGGCTGGGGTACGTCCGGCTGGGACAGTCGGCGCCGACGCTCTCCGGTGGTGAGGCGCAGCGCGTGAAGCTGGCGTCCGAGCTCCAGAAGCGGTCCACGGGACGCACGGTCTACGTCCTGGACGAGCCGACCACCGGCCTGCACTTCGAGGACATCAGCAAGCTGATCAACGTGCTGTCGGGACTCGTCGACAAGGGCAACTCGGTGATCGTCATCGAGCACAACCTGGACGTCATCAAGACGGCCGACTGGGTCGTGGACATGGGACCCGAAGGCGGCAGCGGGGGTGGCCTCGTGATCGCCGAGGGCACCCCGGAGCAGGTCGCCGGCGTCCCGGCGAGTCACACCGGCAAGTTCCTGCGCGACATCCTCGACGCCGACCGGATCAGCGATGCGGGAGCGGGAGTGCCGGGGGCGCGCAAGCCGACGAGGTCGGCGAAGCCGGTGAAGCAGGCGACGGTGGGGGCGCGGGCGCGCAAGGCGTGACAGAGGGTGGGGATGGGGTGGGGCCGTTGCCCCACCCCGCCCCTTCCTGAAACCGGTGGCTCTGTCCGACCCCCCGCCCCGGAGCCAGGGGCGCTGCCCTCAGCCGCCGTCCCGTTCCCGGAGCCAGGGGCGCTGCCCTCGTGCGCCGTCCCGTTCCCGCAGCCGCGGGGCCGGCACCCCGGGGGTGGTTCCCGTGGTGGACCCGGTCTGAGACGCGGGGATCTCCGCCGGTATCGTCGGTTCTGTCAGTGCACCCACCCCCGTCCCGAACCGTGGAGTCCCCATGCCCCCGACCGCCCGCCGCACCGTTCTGAAGGGTGCGGCCCTCGCCGGGGTCGCCGGGCTGGGCGTTGCCGCGTGTTCCACCGAGTCGAAGCTCGGCCATGCCGAGAACCCGACCCCCACCGCACCGGTCGACCTCGGTGCGGCCGACGCCGTCCCCGTGGGCGGGGCCAGGCTCTACCGCGAGCAGCGCCTGATAGTGCACTGTCCGGCGAAGGGCGAGTACAAAGCCTTCAGCGCCCAGTGCACCCACGCCGGCTGCGTCCTCGACAAGGTCGAGGGCACCGAGGGCAACTGTCCGTGCCACGGCAGCCGCTTCGACGTGACGACCGGCAAGGCGCTGAAGGGCCCGGCGACCGTGCCGCTGCCCGAGGTGCCGATCAAGGCCGAGGGCGGCAGGCTCGTGGCCGGCCCGGACGCACAGACAGGGGCATGAGCGGGCGTCGGGCTCAGCCCCAGTCCCAGGCGATGCCCAGCATTCCCGGCCGCACCCCCTGCTCCACGAGGTGCACCGTGCGGTGCCGGCCGCTGGGCGTGAGGTCCGTGCGCGCCCCTCGCGGCATGCCCGTCGTCGCCTGCGAGAAGCGGTGGCAGCGCACGGGCAGCGCACCCTCGTCGAAGCGCACCTGCAGTACGTACTGACCGCCCGCGTGGTCGAAGCCCCGCACGTACTCGGTGCTCGTCCCGCCGCCGCCGTCCTCGAAGCCGTAGCCGAAGACGTATGTCTCGCCCGCCCGCAGCCCGGCGTCGAAGAGCAGCTCCGCGATCACCACGCCGCTCGCCCGGTCCCGGCGCACCCGCCCGGGGCGGCAGTTCTCCAGGCCGCTCACCTCGACGCCCGCCGGGTCGCCGTCCGCGTCGCCGTGGTGGACGGCGAGGTAGCGGTCGACGCCGTCGCGGTGGGCGCGTACGACGTGCTGCGAGTGCCGCCCGAGCAGCTGGCGCCGGGCCCCGATGCGTACCCGTTCGTGGTGTCCGATCCTCTGCAGTCCGATGTCCTTCGGGGACTCGAGTTCGGCGAGGAGCCGTCCCACCGTCCCGGACGGATCCACCAGCGCGCGGTACGAACGGTACGAGCGGCCCCGGGCCCGGTCCGCCTCACGGCTGCCACTGCCCATGGCACCACCGTTGCCCGCGCCCAGGAGCCGGACCAGGGACTCCCCGGGCAGGTCGAGCAGTTCCTCCAGCGCGCGCACCGCCCGCAGCGACTCGGGGCGCTGTGGGCGGCGGGCGCCCTGCTGCCAGTAACTGAGGCTGGTCACCCCGACCTTGATCCCGCGGTGGGCGAGATGGTGCTGGACGCGCTGGAGCGGCAGACCGCGCACGGCGAGGGCGGCGCGCAGCGCCAGGTGGAAGGGGCCGGTGTTCAGTACCTGCGCCAGGTCGGCTTCGGCATGGCCCATGGATTCCTCCGGGACGAATCGCGTGCGGTGCTGCTCACGTGCTGCTCGGCAGTTCGGCTGCTCGGCCGCCGTGGGTGGGTGGACGGCGGCTCTCCGGATGAATGCGGCGGGACGGCGGTGGTCACGTCCGTGCCGCACCACTCTCGGTGCCGCGTCACCCCGCATTGAAGCGTGTTGACCTGCCCCCGACAAGGCGTGGGCGCACCGTCGGCGATCCGGAGCCGGCGGCGGCCGGGCCGGGCCGGTCGTCTCCCTGGGACAGGGTCGAGCTGTCACTGCCCGCCAGTAGGGTGGTCGGCATGGCAGACCCCTCCAGCTACCGCCCCAAGCCGGGACAGATCCCCGACTCGCCGGGGGTCTACAGGTTCCGCGACGAGCACCGCCGGGTGATCTACGTCGGGAAGGCGAAGAGCCTGCGCTCCCGCCTCGCCAGCTACTTCCAGGACCTGGCCAATCTGCACCCGCGTACGCGCACCATGGTCACCACCGCCGCCTCCGTCGAGTGGACGGTCGTCTCGACCGAGGTCGAGGCCCTCCAGCTGGAATACTCCTGGATCAAGGAGTTCGATCCCCGGTTCAACGTCAAGTACCGCGACGACAAGAGCTATCCGTATCTCGCGGTCACGCTGAACGAGGAGTTCCCGAGGGTCCAGGTCATGCGCGGCGCCAAGCGGAAGGGTGTGCGCTACTTCGGTCCGTACGGCCACGCGTGGGCCATCCGTGAGACCGTCGACCTGATGCTCCGCGTCTTCCCCGTGCGCACCTGCTCCGCCGGCGTCTTCCGCAACCACGTGCAGAAGGGCCGCCCCTGCCTGCTGGGCTACATCGGCAAGTGCTCCGCGCCCTGCGTGGGCCGGGTGACACCGGAGGAGCACCGCGAACTGGCCGAGGAGTTCTGCGACTTCATGGCCGGCCGCACCGGCACGTACATCCGCCGCCTCGAGAAGCAGATGATGGCCGCGGCCGAGGAGATGGAGTACGAGAAGGCGGCCCGGCTGCGTGACGACATAGGCGCTCTCAAGCGCGCCCTCGAGAAGAACGCGGTGGTGCTCGCCGACGCGACCGATGCCGACCTCGTCGCGGTCGCCGAGGACGAGCTCGAGGCCGCCGTGCAGATCTTCCACGTCCGCGGCGGCCGGGTCCGCGGCCAGCGCGGCTGGGTCACCGACAAGGTCGAGAACGTGGACACGGCGGGCCTGGTCGAGCATGCGCTCCAGCAGCTGTACGGCGAGGAGAGCGGCGACGCCGTCCCCAAGGAGGTCCTCGTCCCCGCCCTGCCGGAGCAGTCCGACGCGGTCACGCAGTGGCTGAGCGGCCGCCGCGGTGCGGCCGTGTCCCTGCGCGTCCCGCAGCGCGGCGACAAGAAGGCCCTGATGGAGACGGTCGAGCGCAATGCGCTCCAGGCTCTCGGCCTGCACAAGACCAAGCGCGCCAGCGACCTGACGACCCGCTCCCGTGCCCTGGAGGAGATCGCCGAGGCTCTCGGGCTCGACTCCGCCCCGTTGCGCATCGAGTGCTTCGACATCTCGCACCTCCAGGGCGAGGACGTGGTGGCGTCCATGGTCGTCTTCGAGGACGGTCTCGCCCGCAAGAGCGAGTACCGCCGCTTCCAGATCAAGGGCTTCGAAGGCCAGGACGACGTCCGGTCGATGCACGAGGTGATCACCCGCCGCTTCAAGCGGTATCTGGCCGAGAAGGACAGGACGGGGGAGTGGATCGGGGAGGACAGCCCCGCCGACGAGGCCCCCGACGACGGCCGCCCGAAGAAGTTCGCCTACCCGCCCCAGCTCGTGGTCGTCGACGGAGGGCAGCCCCAGGTCGCCGCCGCCAAGCGGGCCCTGGACGAGCTCGGCATCGACGACGTGGCCGTCTGCGGCCTCGCCAAGCGCCTCGAGGAGGTCTGGCTGCCTCACGAGGACGACCCCGTGGTCCTGCCGCGCTCGAGCGAGGGCCTGTATCTCCTGCAGCGGGTGCGTGACACCGCTCACGACTTCGCCATCCGCTACCAGCGCTCCAAGCGTTCCAAGCGCATCAGGACGAGCCCGCTGGACGCGGTGCCCGGTCTGGGGGACACCAGGAAGCAGGCCCTGATCAAGCATTTCGGCTCGGTGAAGCGATTGCGGCAGGCGACAATCGAGCAGATCTGCGAGGTTCCCGGTATGGGCCGCAAGACGGCCGAGTCCGTGGTCGTGGCCCTGGCGCAGGCGGCAGTGCCCGCACCCGCCGTGAACACCGCGACAGGAGAGATCATTGAAGAGAACGACGGGGGCAGCAGGACATGACTGAGCACGACGGAGACGGAGCAGCAGACGTGAGTACGGGCAACGGAGCCGAGCCCGGCGAGGCCACGGCGGACGTGGCCATCCCCGAGCTGGTGATCATCTCCGGGATGTCGGGCGCCGGCCGCAGTACGGCGGCCAAGTGCCTGGAGGACCTCGGCTGGTTCGTCGTCGACAATCTGCCGCCCGCGCTGATCCCCACGATGGTGGAACTCGGCGCCCGTTCCCAGGGCAATGTCGCGCGGATCGCCGTTGTCGTCGACGTGCGCGGCCGGCGTTTCTTCGACAACCTCCGCGAGTCCCTCGCGGACCTGGACGCCAAGCAGGTCACCCGCCGGATCGTCTTCCTCGAGTCGTCGGACGACGCGCTGGTGCGCCGCTTCGAGTCGGTCCGCCGCCCGCACCCGCTGCAGGGCGACGGCCGGATCGTCGACGGCATCGCGGCCGAGCGCGACCTGCTGCGCGAGCTGCGCGGCGACGCCGACCTGGTGATCGACACCTCCAGCCTCAACGTCCACGAGCTGCGCGCCAAGATGGACGCCCAGTTCGCCGGCGACGAGGAGCCCGAGCTGCGGGCCACGGTCATGTCGTTCGGCTTCAAGTACGGCCTGCCCGTGGACGCGGACCTGGTCGTCGACATGCGCTTCCTGCCGAACCCGCACTGGGTGCCGGAGCTACGTCCCTTCACCGGCCTGAACGAAGAGGTGTCGAACTACGTCTTCAACCAGCCCGGCGCCAAGGAGTTCCTCGACCGCTACACCGAGCTGCTCCAGCTGATCGCCGCCGGCTACCGCCGCGAGGGCAAGCGGTACGTGACCATCGCGGTGGGCTGCACCGGCGGCAAGCACCGCTCGGTCGCCACGTCGGAGAAGCTCGCCGCCCGCCTCGCCTCCGCCGGTGTGGAGACCGTCGTGGTCCACCGTGACATGGGGCGCGAGTGACCGGACGCAATCTCCGTCTGCGGCGGCTGCGCAGAACGACGCGCACGCTGTCGGCGCGGAAGCGGGGCGCACAGCCCAAGGTCGTCGCCCTCGGCGGCGGCATGGGGCTGTCCGCGTCACTCGCGGCCCTGCGCCGCATCACCGGTGACCTCACCGCGGTCGTCACGGTCGCCGACGACGGCGGCTCCAGCGGTCGGCTGCGCGAGGAGCTCGGCGTGCTGCCGCCCGGCGACCTGCGCAAGGCCCTGGCGGCGCTGTGCGGGGACGACGAGTGGGGCCAGACCTGGGCCCGCGTCATCCAGCACCGCTTCCAGTCCCACGGCGAGCTGCACGAGCACGCGGTCGGCAATCTGCTGATCGTGGCCCTGTGGGAGCAGTTCGGCGACCACGTCCAGGCCCTGGACCTGGTCGGCAAGCTGCTCGGCGCCCACGGCAGGGTGCTGCCCATGTCCGCCGTCCCGCTCGAGCTCGAGGCGCTGGTGCGGGGGCACGATCCGGCGCGCCCGGACGAGGTGGAGACCGTGCGCGGTCAGGCGACGGTCGCGCTCACCCCCGGCGAGGTGCAGTCCGTGCATCTCGTGCCGCACGACCCGCCGGCCGTCCCGGAGGCCGTGGAGGCCGTGCTGGACGCCGACTGGGTGGTTCTCGGTCCCGGCTCCTGGTTCTCCTCGGTGATACCCCACCTGTTGGTGCCCGAGCTGCTGGACGCCCTGGTCGAGACCAAGGCGCGCCGGGTGCTCTCGCTCAACCTCGTGCCGCAGCCCGGTGAAACAGAAGGCTTCTCCCCGCAGCGTCATTTGGAGGTTTTGGGACGACACGCGCCTAAACTCGCCCTGGACGTGGTGCTGGCCGACGAGGCCGCAGTGCCCGACCGCGAGTCCCTCGTCGACGCCGCCGAGCGGCTGGGTGCCGCGGTCGAGCTGGCTCCGGTGGCCTCCTACGGGGGTCCCTCCCAGGGGGAAGCCTCTGGGGGAGGACTTCCGAAGCATGACCCGGAGCTGTTGGCCGCCGCGTACGACCGTATTTTTCGGATGCATGGAAGGATCGGCCCATGGCGATGACGGCAGCGGTGAAGGACGAGATCTCCCGGCTCCCCGTCACCCGGACCTGCTGCAGAAAAGCGGAGGTCTCGGCCATCCTGCGGTTCGCGGGCGGTCTGCACCTGGTGAGCGGCCGCATCGTGATCGAGGCGGAGCTGGACACCGGCATCGCCGCGCGCCGGCTGAAGCGGGACATCCTGGAGATCTTCGGCCACACCTCGGAGCTGATGGTCATGGCCCCAGGCGGGTTGCGGCGCGGCTCCCGCTTCGTCGTGCGGGTGGTGGCGGGCGGCGACCAGCTGGCCCGCCAGACCGGTCTCGTCGACGGCCGGGGCCGCCCGATCCGGGGCCTGCCGCCGCAGGTCGTGTCGGGCGCCACCTGCGACGCGGAGGCCGCCTGGCGGGGCGCGTTTCTCGCGCACGGCTCGCTGACCGAGCCCGGCCGCTCCTCCTCGCTGGAGGTCACCTGCCCCGGCCCGGAGGCGGCGCTGGCGCTGGTGGGCGCCGCCCGACGGCTGTCCATCGCCGCGAAGGCGCGCGAGGTCCGCGGTGTGGACCGGGTCGTCGTGCGGGACGGTGACGCGATCGGCGCGCTACTGACCCGCCTCGGCGCGCACGAGTCGGTGCTGGCCTGGGAGGAGCGGCGGATGCGGCGCGAGGTGCGCGCGACCGCCAACCGCCTGGCCAATTTCGACGACGCCAACCTGCGCCGATCGGCCCGTGCCGCGGTGGCGGCCGGCGCCCGGGTGCAGCGGGCGCTGGAGATCCTCGGCGAGGAGGTGCCGGAGCACCTCGCGGCCGCGGGCCGGCTGCGCATGGAGCACAAGCAGGCGTCCCTGGAGGAGCTGGGCGCGCTCGCCGACCCGCCGCTGACGAAGGACGCGGTCGCGGGCCGTATTCGCCGGCTGCTGGCGATGGCGGACAAGCGGGCCCAGGACCTGGGCATCCCGGGTACGGAGTCGAATCTGACCGAGGAGATGGCCGACGGTCTGGTCGGCTGACTTACGTGACGTGGCGTCAATTCGCCGCCACTTTGGGCCATTCGGGTCCTTGGTGGCGGCGTTTTCGTGTCGTGGGGCGCTATTGACATGATCATGGGCTGTCATGAGCCTGGCATCTGTCCTTTTGTGGCACACACAAGCAAGGGGGGCTCATGAGACCCAGAGCGAGATCGATCCTCGCAGCGGGTGCACTGCTGCTCGGCGGACTGGCGGCCGCACCTGTCGCCCAGGCGCAGCCCGGAACCGGACCTACCGCCGACGCCGCCGACGCGGTGAAGGTCTTCAACGCCGATGTCACCAAGGAGCAGGTGCCCCTGCTCCTCGCACTCGGCCAGGACGCCCACGAACTGGGTGAACAGGCCCCCGACCGGGGAACCGCCCGGGTCGAGCTCTTCCTCACCGACGCCCAGGCCCGCGGCCTGGAGAAGCAGGGCGTCGAGGTCACCGAGCGCAAGGTCCCCGCCAGGACCGAGGCGCGGCTCCAGGCGGCAGGGGACGGCGTCTACCGCCCGTACAGCGGCGACGGCAATCTCCAGGAGGAGATCGTCAAGGCCGGGCAGGCCCACCCGGACATCACCAAGGTCGTGTCCATCGGAAAGACCCTCCGTGGTCAGGACATCCTCGCCCTCAAGCTGACCAAGGGCGCCAAGCGCACCAAGGACGGTGCCAAGCCGTCCGTGCTGTACATGTCCAACCAGCACGCCCGCGAGTGGATCACCCCGGAAATGACCCGCCGGCTGCTCCACCACTACCTCGACAACTACGGCAAGGACCCGCGGATCACCAAGGTGGTGAATTCCACCGAGCTGTGGTTCGTGCTCTCCGCCAATCCGGACGGCTACGACCACACGCACCGGTCCCCCGACAACCGGCTGTGGCGCAAGAACCTCCGCGACAACGACGGCGACGGCGAGATCACCAACGCCGACGGTGTCGACCTGAACCGCAACTTCGCCTACAAGTGGGGCTACGACAACGAGGGTTCGTCGCCCGCCCCGGCCAGCCAGACCTACCGCGGCGCCGGCCCGTCCTCCGAGCCCGAGACCGTCGCGATCGACCGCTTCCAGAAGCGCATCGGCTTCGAGTACGGCATCAACTACCACTCCGCGGCCGAGCTGCTGCTGTACGGCGTCGGCTGGCAGGTCGCCACCCCGACCCCCGACGACGTCCTCTACAAGGCCCTCGCCGGCACCCCCGAGAACTCCGCCGTCCCCGGCTACTACCCGCAGGTCTCCTCCGAGCTGTACACCACCAACGGTGAGGCGGACGGCCACGCGGCCAACGTCAACGGGATGATGATGTTCACCCCGGAGATGACCACCTGCCAGACAGTCTCCGACTCCGACCCCAACGACGGGTGGAAGGCCGAGGACTGCCAGTCCGGCTTCAACTTCCCCGACGACGAGAAGCTGATCCAGGCGGAGTTCGCCAAGAACATCCCCTTCGCGCTCTCCGTCGCCGAGACCGCCGCCCACCCCGACCAGCCGTCCTCCTCCGTCGGTCTGGAAGCTCCCGACTTCACCGTCGACCCCTTCACCACCTCGTTCGCCCGCGGCGGCGACCAGGAGGTGTCCGTCGTCGCCCGCAAGTCGGTCCGCGACAAGGAGCTCAAGTACCGCGTCAACGGCGGCCGCACCCACGACATGGCCCTGAAGCCCTGGAAGGGCGGCGAGACCTACGGCGGCGAGGACAACATCCGCTTCGACGAGTACCGCGCCAAGGTCAAGGACGGCGACGTCGGCGACAAGGTCGAGGTGTGGTTCACCGGAGAGACCAGGAGCGGGAAGCCCACCTCCAGCGAGCGCTTCACCTACACGATCGCCGAACGCCCACGAGCCGACGCCGTGGTGGTCGCCGAAGAAGGAGCCCCACACCAGCACGCCCGGAAGTACGTCGACGCGCTCAAGGCAAGCGGCCGCAAGGCGGTCGTCTGGGACGTCGCCACCCAGGGCGTCCCGCACCCGCTCGGCGTCCTCGGGCATTTCTCCACGGCCGTCCACTACACCGGTGACCGCGCCCCCGGCGGACCCACCCAGCTGGCGCTCCGCGCCTTCCTCAACGAGGGCGGCAAGCTGATCGAGGCCGGCGAGCTCGCCGGCGGCAACGCCCAGGTCGGCAGGGCCCAGACCGACGACTTCAGTCAGTACTACCTGGGCGCGTACGGACGTACCTCCGCCGCCACCGCCACCGGCTTCACCGGCGCGGGCAGGCTGGCCGGGTTCACCGGACCGCTCGCCGGTGCCACGGGCAACCCCGCCAACCCGCTGAACTCGGCCGGCGCCTACACGGTCACCTCCGACACCCTGCCGCCCGAGGACTTCCCCCAGTTCAAGAGCGCCCAGGCCGGCCGCTACGCGGGAGTGGTCAACCCGTACGCTCCGTATGCGGGGCAGTGGATGGCCGCCGCCACGCACGACGACAGCGACTGGAAGCGCCTCACCCGCACCGTCGACCTCACGGGTGTCAGCGCGGCCGACGAACCGGAACTGCGCCTCGCCCTCAACTGGAACACCGAACCGGGCTACGACCACGCCGTCCTCGAGGCCCACACGGCCGGGACGGATGACTGGACCACGCTCCCCGAGGCCGGCGGCCTGACCGGCACGGCGGTCCCGGAGGAGTGCGAGGCCGGGTTCTTCGTCAACGGCCACCCCTTCCTGCGGCACTACCTCACCGTGGAAGCGGGGGGCTGCACCCCGGCAGGCACCAGCGGGGCCTGGAACAGCTTCACCGGATCCTCCGGCGGCTGGAAGCAGGTCTCCTTCGACCTGAGCGCCTACGCGGGGAAGAAGGTCGAGCTCTCGCTCAGCTCCGTCACCGACCCCGGCAGCGGCGGACGCGGCGTCTTCGCGGACGACGCCCGGCTGGTCGTCGCGGGCGCGGACAAGGAAACCGAGGGCTTCGAGACCGCCCTCGGTGCCTGGACCGTCCCCGGCGCACCCGCCGGGAGCCCCGAGACCGCCGGTGACTGGGCCCGCGCCGGCGAACTTTTCAGGTCATACGCCGCTGTCACCACGCGTGACACCGTGCTACTCGGTTTCGGTCTGGAGCACCTCCCGGACGCCGCCGACCGCGCGGCGCTGATCGGCAAGGCGCTGCGCTCCCTGCGGAGTTGACGCGGCACCGGCGCCGCACCCTTAACAAAGGCAGCAGAACCGCCTTGGAGGTGGCCCTTATACCTACTAACGGGTACGGGCCACCTCGTCCCGCCACCAATGCGGTCGATGTCACTACGAGGCCCGCGGAGGGGTAGGGTCGTAGGCGGTCGGGGACATCCCATACAGCTCGCCGGCGTCGAAACCCGGCGTACCAACGAGGAGATCGGTTTCGTGACGATCCGCGTAGGCATCAACGGCTTTGGCCGCATCGGTCGTAACTACTTCCGCGCGCTGCTGGAGCAGGGTGCAGACATCGAGATCGTGGCTGTCAACGACCTGGGTGACACTGCGACCACGGCCCACTTGCTGAAGTACGACACCATCCTCGGCCGCCTCAAGGCCGAGGTGTCCCACACCGCCGACACCATCACGGTCGACGGCCACACGATCAAGGTGCTCTCCGAGCGCAACCCCGCCGACATCCCGTGGGGCGACCTCGGCGTCGACATCGTCATCGAGTCGACCGGCATCTTCACCAAGAAGGCGGACGCCGAGAAGCACATCGCGGGCGGCGCCAAGAAGGTCCTCATCTCGGCTCCGGCCAAGGACGAGGACATCACCATCGTGATGGGCGTCAACCAGGACAAGTACGACGCGGCCAACCACCACGTCATCTCCAACGCGTCCTGCACCACCAACTGCGTGGCGCCGATGGCCAAGGTTCTCGACGAGAACTTCGGCATCGTCAAGGGCCTGATGACCACGGTCCACGCCTACACCAACGACCAGCGGATCCTGGACTTCCCGCACTCGGACCTGCGTCGCGCCCGCGCCGCCGCCGAGAACATCATTCCCACCACCACGGGTGCCGCGAAGGCCACCGCGCTGGTCCTGCCGAAGCTCAAGGGCAAGCTCGACGGCATCGCCATGCGCGTTCCGGTCCCGACCGGCTCGGCCACCGACCTGGTCGTGGAGGTGGAGCGCGAGGTCACCAAGGACGAGGTCAACGCCGCGTTCAAGAAGGCCGCCGACGACGGCGACCTCAAGGGCATCCTCTTCTACACCGAGGACCCGATCGTGTCGTCCGACATCGTCAGCGACCCGGCGTCCTGCACCTTCGACTCCTCCCTGACCATGGTCCAGGAAGGCAAGTCGGTGAAGATCCTCGGCTGGTACGACAACGAGTGGGGCTACTCCAACCGCCTCGTCGACCTGACGGTCTTCGTCGGCAACCAGCTCTGATCCGTACAGTCTGATCCACAACGCGAGCACCACGATGTGAGCGACAGGGCTCGGCAGCGCAATGTGGCGCTGTCCGAGCCCTGTCGCGCGTGCAGTCCTCCGAGGAGCCGTAGAAAAACATGAAGACCATCGACCAGCTGCTGGCCGACGGGGTCGCGGGCAAGCGGGTATTCGTCCGCGCCGACCTCAATGTGCCGCTCGACGGCACCACCATCACCGACGACGGCCGTATCCGCGCCGTCCGGCCGACGATCGCCAAGCTGGCGGAGGCCGGCGCGCGTGTGGTCGTCGCCTCGCACCTGGGCCGCCCCAAGGGAGCCCCGGACCCCGCCTTCTCGCTCGCCCCGGCCGCCAAGCGCCTCGGTGAACTGCTCGGTGCCGAGGTCGCGTTCGCGACCGACACCGTCGGCGAGTCCGCCACCGTCACCGTCGAGAATCTCGAGAACGGCCGGGTCGCCGTCCTCGAGAACCTCCGCTTCAACGCCGGCGAGACCTCCAAGGACGACGCGGAGCGCGGCGTTTTCGCCGACCAGCTCGCGGCCCTCGCCGATGTGTACGTCGGCGACGGCTTCGGCGCCGTGCACCGCAAGCACGCCTCCGTCTACGACCTTCCGGCCCGCCTGCCGCACGCGGCCGGTTTCCTGATCGAGACCGAGGTCGGCGTCCTCAGGAAGCTCACCGACGACGTGCAGCGGCCCTATGTCGTCGTCCTCGGCGGCGCCAAGGTCTCCGACAAGCTCGGCGTCATCGATCACCTGCTGGAGAAGGCCGACCGCATCCTCATCGGC
Source organism: Streptomyces sp. NPDC006283 (assembly GCF_040613325.1). Classification (NCBI taxonomy): domain Bacteria; kingdom Bacillati; phylum Actinomycetota; class Actinomycetes; order Kitasatosporales; family Streptomycetaceae; genus Streptomyces; species Streptomyces sp. NPDC006283. The sequence goes on from NZ_JBEXRZ010000025.1 coordinate 45,193, forward strand.
GGCGGCATGGCCTACACCTTCCTCAAGGCCCAGGGCCACGAGGTCGGCATCTCCCTCCTCCAGGAGGACCAGATCCCGGCGGTCAAGGAATACCTGAGGCGGGCGAAGGAGCGCGGTGTGGAGTTCGTGCTCCCCGTCGACGTCCTGGTCTCGGCGGAGTTCCCGGACCTGAAGACCAAGGCTCCCGCCAACCCGACCGTCGTCGCCGCGAACGCGATCCCCGCCGACGAGGAGGGTCTGGACATCGGTCCCGAGACCCGCAAGCTGTACGCATCGAAGCTCGCCGACGCGGCCACCGTCTTCTGGAACGGCCCGATGGGCGTCTTCGAGCACCCCGACTACGCCGAGGGCACCAAGGCCGTTGCCCAGGCGCTCGTCGACTGCCCGGCCTTCTCCGTGGTCGGCGGTGGCGACTCCGCCGCGGCCGTGCGGATCCTGGGCTTCGACGAGAAGGCATTCGGCCACATCTCGACCGGTGGCGGCGCGAGCCTCGAGTACCTCGAGGGCAAGACGCTTCCCGGCCTCGCCGCACTGGAGGACTGACCCCGTATGACCACCCGTACCCCGCTGATGGCGGGCAACTGGAAGATGAACCTCAACCACCTCGAGGCCATCGCGCACGTCCAGAAGCTGGCCTTCGCACTCAACGACAAGGACTACGACGCGGTCGAGGTCGCGGTCCTGCCGCCCTTCACCGACCTGCGGTCCGTGCAGACCCTGGTCGACGGCGACAAGCTGAAGATCAAGTACGGCGCCCAGGACATCTCGGCGCACGACTCCGGCGCGTACACCGGCGAGATCTCCGGCCCGATGCTGGCCAAGCTGAAGTGCGCCTACGTGGCCGTGGGCCACTCCGAGCGCCGCCAGTACCACGCGGAGTCCGACGAGATCTGCAACGCCAAGGTGAAGGCCGCCTACAAGCACGGTCTGACCCCGATCCTGTGCGTCGGCGAGGGCCTGGACATCCGCAAGGCCGGCAACCAGGTCGAGTACACGCTCGCCCAGCTCGACGGCGGCCTGAAGGACGTCCCGGCCGAGCAGGCCGAGACCATCGTGATCGCCTACGAGCCGGTGTGGGCCATCGGCACCGGCGAGGTCGCCACCCCCGAGGACGCGCAGGAGGTCTGCGGGGCGATCCGTGGCCGTCTCGCCGAGCTGTACTCCCCGGAGCTGGCCGACAAGGTCCGCATCCAGTACGGCGGCTCGGTGAAGGCGGGCAACGTCACCGCGATCATGGCGCAGCCGGACGTGGACGGCGCCCTCGTGGGCGGCGCCGCGCTGGACGCCGACGAGTTCGTCAAGATCGTCCGCTTCCGCGACCAGTGAGCGGAAGGGGCGCCGCGGTCTTACCGCGCCCCGGAAGCGAACCGGCGACCTGTGAGTATGCGGTGGCGCCGATCCGGCGTACCCTTGCGGGGGCCTGGGGCTCACACGAGCCCGGGCCCCCGTCGTCCGTATTGAGTTCCGAGAGAATTGCCAGGAAGTAGGGTCCAGCCGTGGTTATGGGATTCTCGATCGCCCTGATCATCTTCAGCGGGCTGCTCATGCTGCTCGTGCTGATGCACAAGGGGAAGGGCGGCGGTCTTTCCGACATGTTCGGCGGCGGTATGCAGTCGTCCGTCGGCGGCTCCTCGGTGGCCGAGCGCAACCTCGACCGCATCACCGTCGTGGTCGGTCTGCTGTGGTTCGCCTGCATTGTCGTACTTGGTCTGCTGATGAAGCTGGACAGCTGACCCATCGGTCAACCGTCCCGAGCTGGGGTGTAACTCCAATCACTGGACGAGCGTTGGGCCTTACGTAGACTGGGGCACTCGCGGCGCAGCCGCTGTGAGACGCTGTGCAGCACCATCACGCAGGGAGTTACGACCGTGGCAAGTGGCAACGCGATCCGGGGAAGCCGGGTCGGAGCGGGGCCGATGGGCGAGGCAGAGCGAGGCGAGTCCGCGCCGCGCCTCCGCATCTCCTTCTGGTGCTCGAACGGGCACGAGACGCAGCCGAGCTTCGCCAGTGACGCACAGGTCCCCGACACGTGGGACTGCCCGCGGTGCGGGTTCCCGGCCGGTCAGGACCGGGACAATCCGCCGGACCCGCCGCGCACCGAGCCGTACAAGACGCACCTGGCGTACGTACGTGAGCGGCGCAGCGACGCGGACGGCGAGGCGATCCTCGCCGAGGCACTGGCCAAACTGCGGGGCGAGATCTAGTACTTGGGTCCGGCCGGACACCCGACGAGGGTGCCGGCCGGACCTTCTCGTTGTCCGGGCCGCTTCTTGTGCGCCGCCCCGCCGACGCCTCTGTGACCGGCCTGATCAATTAGGTTGGACCCGCAGCGGGGCATGCAGGCAGGTACGAGAAGAAGTGGGCTGATGTCCGAAATGAACGCAGGCAAGACCAGGCTCAACCAGACGCCCGAATGGACCGCTCTCGGCAAGCACCGCGAGCAGCTGGGGGAGACGCATCTGCGGGAGCTGTTCGCGAAGGACGCGGAGCGCGGCAGCACGTACACCCTCCAGGTCGGGGATCTGTACATCGACTACTCCAAGCACCTGGTGACCGAAGAGACGCTGGGGCGCTTGCGTGAACTCGCCGCCGCCACCGGCGTCGCCGAACTGCGGGACGCCATGTTCCGCGGCGAGAAGATCAACACGACCGAGAACCGCGCCGTCCTGCACACCGCGCTGCGCGCCCCGCGCGACGCCGTGGTCGAGGTCGACGGCGAGAACGTGGTGCCCGGCGTCCACGCGGTGCTCGACAAGATGGCCGCCTTCTCGGAGCGGATCCGCTCCGGCGAGTGGACCGGCCACACCGGCAAGCGCATCAGGAACGTCGTGAACATCGGCATCGGAGGCTCCGACCTCGGGCCCGCGATGGCGTACGAGGCCCTGCGCTCCTACACCGACCGGGATCTGACGGTCCGTTTCGTGTCGAACGTCGACGGAGCCGATCTGCACGAGGCCGTACGGGACCTGGACCCGGCGGAGACCCTTTTCATCATCGCGTCCAAGACCTTCACCACGATCGAGACCATCACCAACGCGACGTCCGCGCGCGAGTGGCTCCTCACCAACCTGGGGGCCGGACCCGACGCCGTCGCCAAGCACTTCGTCGCCCTGTCGACCAACGCCGAGAAAGTCTCCGACTTCGGCATCGACACGGCCAACATGTTCGAGTTCTGGGACTGGGTCGGCGGCCGCTACTCGTACGACTCCGCGATCGGTCTCTCCCTGATGATCGCCATCGGGCCCGACCGCTTCCGGGAGATGCTCGACGGCTTCCACCTCGTCGACGAGCACTTCCGCACCGCACCCCCGGAGACCAACGCGCCGTTGCTGATGGGCCTGTTGGGCATCTGGTACGGGGCGTTCTTCGACGCCCAGTCGCACGCGGTGCTGCCGTACTCGCACTACCTGTCCAAGTTCACCGCGTACCTCCAGCAGCTGGACATGGAGTCCAACGGCAAGTCCGTCGACCGCGACGGCAACCCGGTCGACTGGCAGACCGGCCCCGTCGTCTGGGGCACGCCCGGGACCAACGGCCAGCACGCCTACTACCAGCTGATCCACCAGGGCACGAAGATCATCCCCGCGGACTTCATCGGCTTCGCCAAGCCCGTCCCCTCCCTGCTCGCCGGTCTCGTGCCCCAGCACGACCTGCTGATGGCCAACTTCTTCGCGCAGACGCAGGCGCTGGCCTTCGGCAAGACGCCCGAGGAGGTCAGGGCGGAGGGCGTACCGGAGGAGCTGGTGGCGCACAAGACGTTCAAGGGCAACCACCCGACGACGACGATCCTCGCCGACGAACTCACGCCGTCCGTGCTGGGCCAGTTGATCGCGCTGTACGAGCACAAGGTCTTCGTCCAGGGAGCGGTCTGGAACATCGACTCCTTCGACCAGTGGGGCGTCGAACTCGGCAAGGTCCTCGCGAAGAGGATCGAGCCGGTGCTGACCGAAGGCGAGGGCGGCGAGCAGCTCGACAGCTCGACGGCCACGCTCGCCGGCAAGTACCGCACACTGCGCGGCCGCTGATCCGATGGCGGGGGAGAACGCGGTGCGGCTGCGGCCGCCGAACAACCGGCTGAACGAACGCGCCGTCACCTGGTGGCGTTCACAGTGTCTGCTGACGGCCGCCGTCCCGGCGACCGTCCTGGTGGTGCTGGGGGCCTTCATCGAGCCGGCCCGGACGTGGCTGCTGATCCCGGCGGCGGCGATCGTCGCCGCCGGTCTCGTCTGCGCCGCGTTCTTCCCGGCCTGGTGGTACCGGGTGCACCGCTGGGAGGTCACCGACGAGGCGGTGTACGTGCGGACCGGGGCGCTGTGGCAGGAGTGGCGCATCGCGCCCATGTCCCGCATCCAGACCGTCGACACCGTCCGGGGACCGCTGGAGCAGGCGTTCCGGCTCGCCACGGTCACCGTCACGACCGCGTCCTCCAAGGGCGCCATCAGGATCGAGGGCCTCGACCACGACGTGGCCGCGGAACTCGCGGAGCGCCTCACCAGGATCACCCAGGCGACAGCCGGGGACGCGACATGAGCGAACCGGAGCGGGTGCACGCCACGGACGCGCCGGGCGTCTCCCCGGCCGTCGACGTGCCGTCCGCCGACGCGCCCGCCGACGACGAGGACGCGGCCAGGACCCAGGAGGCGGTGGACAGCTCCGTACAGACCCGCGACGGCGCCTCGCGGGTTCCGGACGGGTCGCAGGCCCCCTGGCGGCGGCTGGACGGACGCACGGTCCTCGTCACCGCCGTGGTCATGGCCGGTGTGGCCGGCGGCGCCGGGCTGCCCACCCTCGTCGGCCTCGTCGGCGGCATGCCGCTGTGGCAGGCCCTCGCCTGGGTACTGGCCGGGGCCGTGCTCCTCGTCGCCGCGGGCACCGGCGCGGATTTCGTGCGCTGGCGCCGCACGCGCTACCGCATCGGACCCGAGCGCGCCGAACTCCGCACCGGACTGCTTCTGGTCAAACGGCGCTCCCTGGCCCGCGAACGCATCCGCAGCGTCGACCTCACGGCCCATGTGCTGCTGCGCGTCCTCGGCCTCGTCCAGGTCCGCATCGGCACCGGCGAGCACGCGGGCGGCGGCGAATCCACCCTCGAACTGGACGCCGTGACCCGGGCGGAGGGGGAGCGGCTCCGTCTCGAACTGCTGGCCAGGGCCGCCCCCGGAGGCACCGGGAGCCCCCACCGCGACGGAACGCTCGCCGTCCTCGACCCGTCCTGGATCCGCTACGCCCCCGTGTCGTTCGTCGCCCCGCTGCTCGGCGGCGCGGCGGCGGGCGCGGTGATGCAGGTCAGCGAGTGGTTCGGGGCGCAGAGCGAGGTCATCGACTGGGTGTGGGCCCGCTTCAGGGACACCTCGGTCGTATGGATGATCCTTGTGCTGGCCGCTGCCACGCTGGCGACCGGGATCGTCGGCGCGCTCGGCCTGTGGGTCGAGATGTGGTGGAACTACCGGCTGGAGCGGGAGCCCGGCGGCACCCTGCGGGTGCGGCGCGGTCTGTTCACCGCACGCTCGATATCCATAGAGGAACGCCGACTGCGCGGCATCGAC
>NZ_JBEXRZ010000026.1:0-49935 GCF_040613325.1 Streptomyces sp. NPDC006283
TGAGGGCCCGAGAAGATCGCCCGGACAGGTCCTGAGCGCCGGTACACCGGCTCCCGCCCGTCCGCCCGAGAACGACGCGGACGGGCGGGCCCCGCCGTCTGCGCCCCGTTCCTCCTTCGCCGCGTCCTGTCGCCCGCCCGTACGGCGGCCCTTTCCGCGCGGCCGGGAGCGGGTCCATGCCGCGGCACACCTCACTGACGCACCACCAGGGAAAGGCCCATTCGAACGATGTTTGACGTCGAGTCGGACCGGACGTCCGCTTCCGGCATATCCGTCACGGGCGGGCAGACCGGCATCTGGCTTGCCCAGCAGATCGACCCGGACAGCTCCGCCTACAACATCGTGTTCGTCCTGGACCTGTTGGGCGACGTCGACCTCGACCGTCTCGCCGCCTCGGTACGGCAGGCCGTGGGGGAGGCCGAGAGTCTGCACGTGTGCGTCGGCTCCGGTGACGGCGGCCCCCGGCAGACGCCGGCTCCCGTCTCCTTCGACGTCCCCGTCGTCGACCTGCGAAGCGCCGCCGACCCCGAGCGGGCCGCCGACGAGTGGATGGACGCCGAGCGCGACCGCCCCGCCGATCTCGGCGCGTCCCCACTCTTCGCCCACGCCCTGCTGCGACTGTCGGACAGCCATGTCGCGTGGTACCAGCGCTACCACCACATCGTCACCGACGGCATGGGCGTCGCCCTCATCACTCGCCGGGCCGGGGAGATCTACTCCGCCGGCGAGCAGGCACCGGCCGCCCCCGACTGGCGGATCGCCGCCCTGGTGGACGCCGACCAGGCCTACCGCGCCTCGGATCGCCACCAGGAGGACCGCGCCTACTGGCTGGCCCGCATGGCCGACCGTCCCGAGCCCGTACGCCTCGTGGAGCGGGCACCTTCGCCCATGACGCGGCGGCTGCGACGCACGTCGGAGTTGTCCGACGCTTCCTTCGAACGGCTGCGGGCCGCGGCGGACAGTGCGGGCATGCGGGTCTCCCGTCTGCTGATCGCCGCCGTCGCCGCCTACCTGCACCGGGTCAGCGGTGAGCAGGACCTCGTCCTCGGCCTGCCGATCGCCGCACGCCAGGACGCCGTGTCGGCCGGCATCCCCGGCATGGTGTCCAACATCGTCCCCCTGCGGCTGTCCGTCCGCCCCGGCACGACCGGCGCCGAACTCATGACCGACGTCCGCGCGGCGGTCGCCCAGGCGGTCGCGCACGGGCGCTACCGTGCCGAGGACCTGGCCAGGGAACTGGGCCTGGCCGACGGCGTGTCCGAGCTGGTCGGCCCGACGGTCAACGTCCTGCCCCGTCCCGAGGACCTGCGGTTCTCGGACCACGAGACCGAATTGGACCCCGTCTGGCTCGGCCCGGTCAGCGACCTGGCCCTCAGCTTCATCGAGACCCGGGAAGGCCGCGGCATACGGGTCCACGTCGACGCCGACGCGGACGTGTGCGACGAGGAGAGCCTGCGCGCCCACGAGACCCGCTTCCTGGCGCTGCTGGACGCACTCGCCGAGGACCTGCACCGTCCCGTCGGCCACATCGAGCTGACCTCCGGCGCGGAGCGGGAGCGGCTCCTCGGCGAGTTCGGGGTGGCCCCGCGCGAGACGGCCGAGCTGTCCTGGCCCGCCGCCTTCGAGCGCCAGGTACACCGCAACCCCGACTCCGTCGCCCTGGTCTGTGAGGACCGGGAGCTGACGTACGCCGAACTGAACGCGGCGGCCAACCGGTTGGCCCGCCTCCTCGCCGCCCGCGGCGTCGGTCACGAGGACATCGTCGGCGTGGCCGTGCCGCGCACTCCCGAACTCGTGGTCTCCCTGCTCGCGGTCATGAAGGCGGGAGCCGCCTACCTGCCCCTGGACGCCGACCACCCGCAGGACCGCATCGCCTACATGCTGGAAGACGCAGGGGCGCGCACCGTCATCACCACCCGAGAACTGTCCGACGCACTGCCCGAGGCCTCCGGCGTCGGCCGGCTGCTGCTCGACTCCCCGGCCGTGACCTCCGAGTGCGCCGCCTTCGACGCCTGTGACCTCGGCCTGCCCGTCACGCTCGGCCAGGCCGCGTACGTCATCTACACCTCCGGGTCCACCGGCCGGCCCAAGGGCGTCGTGGTCTCCCACGACGGCGTCGGCAGCCTCATCGCCACCGCCACCGACCGCATCGGCATCACGTCCGACAGCCGCGTCGTCCAGTTCGCCTCCGTGGGCTTCGACGTGACGGTCTGGGACCTGATCATGTCGCTGTGCGTCGGCGGCCGTGTCATCGTCGTGCCCGCGGAGCGGCGCGTCGCCGGGCCCGCCCTCACGGACTACATCGCACGCCACCGCGCCACCCACATGATCCTGCCGCCGTCCCTCGTCTCGGCCCTGCCGCAGGACTGCGACCTGCCCGACGGCGCCGTGCTGATCGTCGGCACCGAGGCGGTGCCCAGTGAGCTCATCGCCCGCTGGGCCGGCCGGCTCCAGGTCGTCGTCGCGTACGGCCTCACCGAGGCCACCGTCAACTCCACCCTGTGGATCGCCACCGCCGAGCGGCCCGGACCGGCGCCCATCGGCGAGCCCGACCCCAACACCCGTGCCTATGTGCTCGACTCCGCGCTCCGCCCCGTGCCGCTCGGCACCGAGGGCGAGCTGTACGTCGCCGGACGCGGCCTCGCCCGCGGCTACCTGGGCAGGCCGGGGCTCACCTCCGAGCGCTTCGTCGCCGACCCGTACGCCGCCGAGCCGGGCGCCCGGATGTACCGCACGGGTGACCGTGTCCGCTGGACCGAAGACGGCAACCTGGAGTTCCTGGGACGCGCCGACGGCCAGATCAAGATCCGCGGCCACCGCATCGAACCCGGCGAGATCGAGAGCGCCTTCATGGCCTGCCCGGGCATCGCCCAGGCCGCCGTCCTCGTCCGCGAGGACCACCGGAGCGCCAAGCGGCTCGTCGCCTACGTCGTGCCCGAGACCGGTACGGACACCGACGCCTCCGTGGCCGGGGCACGCGCCCGGATCGCCGAGGCGCTGCCCGACTACATGGTCCCCTCCGCCGTCGTACGCCTCGACGGGCCCCTCCCGCTGACGCCCAACGGCAAGCTGGACAGCCGCGCCCTGCCGGAGCCGCAGTGGACCGCGACGGCCGGCGGCGACGCGCCCACCACCCCCGACGAGACCGCGCTCGCCGCGCTGTTCGCCGAAGTGCTCGGGCTGCCGTCGGTCGGCGTCCACGACAGCTTCTTCGAACTGGGCGGCGACAGCATCGTCGCAATGCAGCTGGTCAACCGCGCCCGTGAGGCCGGGCTCGCGATCACCCCGCGTGACGTCTTCCGGCAGCGGACCGTGGCGGCGCTTGCGCGGTCGGCGGGTCGGACCGGCGTCGACGAGGCGCCGGCGGCCCGGACGGCCGCACGCGAGGTGCACCTCGACGAGGACGCCCTGCCCGTCTCCCCGCTCCAGGAAGGTTTCTTCTTCCACGCGGCGTTCGACCAGGAAGCCGGCGACCTGTACGTCGTCCAGGAACTTCTCGACCTCACGGGCACCGTCGACCCGGACCGGCTGCGCCGGGCGCTCCAACTGCTGCTCGACCGGCACCCGCTGCTGCGTGCCTCGTTCCGTCAGCTGCCCGGCGGCGAGGTCGTCCAGCGCATCCCCGACCGGACGGACCTGCCGTGGCGCGAGGCGGACACCGCCCGCACCACGCTGGAGGACCTGCTGCGGCAGGACCGCGCAGAGGGCTTCGACCTCGCCCGGCCGCCTCTGATGCGGGCCACCCTGATCCGGGACGGGCAGCGCCACCGTCTGCTGCTCACCCTCCACCACATCATCGCCGACGGCTGGTCGGTCTCCGTCCTGCTGCGCGAACTGACCGCCGCCTACCAGGGCGAGACACTGCCCGAGCCGCCCGCCCCGCAGCCGTACCTGTCCTGGCTGGCCGGCCGGGACCGCGACGCCGCCCGCGACGCGTGGCGGCAGGCGCTGGCCGGTCTGGAAGGCCCCACCCGACTGCCCGCCCCCAGCACGGGAGACGGCCGGGTCGCACCGGTCGCCAGGCCCGAGCACGTGGACGTCCGGCTGCCCGAGTCGCTCACCGCCGACCTGACCGCCTGTGCCCGCAGCCACGGCGTTACGCTCAGCACCGTCGTGCACGGCGCCTGGGCCGTCCTCCTCGGCGGCCTGACAGGCAGCCAGGACGTCGTGTTCGGCACCACCGTCTCGGGACGCACCACCGAGGTCGAGGGCCTCGACTCGGCCGTGGGCCTGTTCATCAACACCGTGCCGGCCCGGGTCACCCTCCAGCCGGGCGAGTCGCTCGCCGAGCTGCTGCGGCGCGTCCAGGACGAGCACGCGGCCCTCCTGGACCACCAGCACCTCGGGCTCGCCGAGATCCAGCGGATCGCGGGCGGCGGCGAACTCTTCGACACACTCGTGGTGTTCGAGAACTTCCCCTCCGGCGACCTGTCCGGCGGACACGACCAGGAGGCGCTGCGCGTCACCGGCGCCGAGGTGTTCGACGCCGTGCACTACCCGCTCGCGCTGATCGTCGAGCCCGGCGGCGCGCATCTGTCGCTGCGGTTCAAGTACGACGCGGCCCGGCTCGAAGCGCTGTCCGTGGCGGTGACCGCCCACCGGTTCGAGGCGCTGCTGCGCACCCTCGTGTCCGACCCGACCCGCCCGGTCGCCCGGCTCGGGATGCTGTCCGACCGCGAGCAGGAGCACCTCACCGCGCTGAACGCCACGGCACACCCGCTGCCCGACGCGGATGCCACCCTCGCCTCGCTCTTCGCCGCACAGGCGGCACGGACCCCCGACGCCACGGCCGTCGTCTTCGAGGACACCATCCTGAGCTACGCCGAGCTCGACCGGCGCGCCGAGGCACTGGCCCGGCGCCTGCGGGCACGCGGCGCCGGCCCGGAGCGCTTCGTCGCGGTCGCGGTGCCCCGCTCGGCGGAGCTGATGGTCGCGCTGCTCGGCGTGCACAAGGCGGGTGCCGCCTACCTGCCCGTCGACCTCGACTACCCCGCCGACCGGGTGGCGTTCATGCTCGCCGACTCGGGGGCCCGTACCGTCGTGACCAACGGCGACTCCGCCGGACGGCTGCCCGACGTGCCGGGCCTCGAACACGTCGTCGTGGACCATGACGAGGAGGTCCCCGACGCGCCGCGCGTGGCGGCGGGACCGGACCACCCCGCGTACCTGATCTACACCTCCGGCTCCACCGGGCGTCCCAAGGGCGTCGCCGTCACCCACCGGGCCATCGTCAACCGGCTGGCCTGGATGCAGGGCGAGTACGGGCTCACCGCCGACGACCGGGTGCTGCAGAAGACCCCCTCCAGTTTCGACGTGTCGGTCTGGGAGTTCTTCTGGGCCCTCGTCGAGGGCGCGACCGTCGTCCTCGCCCGGCCCGACGGCCACCGCGACCCCGCCTACCTCGCCGACCTGATCCGCACCGAGCGGATCACGACGATGCACTTCGTGCCGTCGATGCTGGCCGCGTTCGTCCAGGTGATGGACGGTGCCGCCGACGCACCGGACTGGGCGGCGAGCCTGCGCCGGGTGTTCTGCAGCGGTGAGGCACTCACCGGCCCGGACGCGCGCCGCTGGTCGGACCTGACGTCCCGCCACGGCCGCGGCCCCGTGCCGCTGCACAACCTGTACGGCCCCACCGAGGCTGCCGTCGACGTCACGTACTTCCCGTACGGGGGCGCGACCGAGCTCGCCGTGCCGATCGGCCGCCCCGTGTGGAACACCCGCCTATACGTGCTGGACGCCTTCCTGCGCCCCGTCCCGGACGGCGTTCCGGGCGAGCTGTACCTCGCCGGCGTCCAGCTGGCCCGCGGCTACCACGACCGGCACGGCCTGACCGCCGAGCGGTTCGTCGCCGACCCGTTCGGCGAGCCGGGCACACGCATGTACCGGACCGGCGACCTGGTCAGGCGCCGCGCCGACGGCGCCGTCGAATACCTCGGCCGCACCGACCGACAGGTCAAGATCCGCGGCAACCGCGTCGAACTGGGCGAGATCGAGGCCGTCCTGGCCGCCCTGCCGGGTGTCGCCCGCGCCGCCGTGATCGTCCGCGACGGGACGCTCCTCGGCTACGCGGTTCCCGGCAGCGGTGCCGCCCTCGACGCCGAAGCCCTTCACGGGGCGCTCGCCGAGGCGCTGCCCGCGGCGATGGTGCCGACGGCCGTCATGGCCCTCGACGAACTGCCCCTGTCACCCAGCGGCAAGCTCGACCAGAACGCCCTGCCCTCGCCGTCCGTCGCCCCCAGGGAAGGCGGACGCGCGCCCCGCGACGAGCGCGAGCGGGCCCTGTGCGAGATATTCGCCGCCGTCCTCGGCATGCCGGGGATCGGCGCCGACGACGACTTTTTCATGCTCGGCGGCGACAGCCTCACCTCGATCGCCGTCGCCACCCGGGCCCGTGAAAGGGGACTGACCATCAGCCCGCGCGATGTGTTCGAGCACCGTACGCCCGCCGCGCTCGCCGCGGCTGCCGCGAGCGTGCCGGACGAGCCCGCCGCCCAGGCCGCTCCCGAGCCGCCCGCCGCCGGTGTCACCGTGTCCGCCGCCGAGGCCGGGCAGGCCGCCGCAGCCCTCCAGGCGATGCTCGCCGCGCAGGCGCAGTCCGGCGGCGCGGTCGACCCGGCCCTGAAGGCGCTGCTCGACCAGCTGACCGCCGGCGCGCCGGCCGAGCCCGAAGCCCCCGCACCGCTCGGCGGCCTCGAGCTGTCCCCGGAGGAGACCGCCCGCGTCGAGACCGCCGCCGGGCTGCCGGTCGCCGACATCTGGCCGCTCTCCCCGCTCCAGGAGGGCATGTACTTCCACGCCACCTACGACGCGGGTGACGCGCTCGACGTCTACCTGTCGCAGGAAACCCTGGACTTCGACCGCCGCCTGGACGCCGACCGGCTGCGCGCCGCCTGCCGGGCGCTCCTGGAACGGAACACCGGCCTGCGCGCCGGATTCACCAGCGAGGGCCTGCCCCGGCCCGTGCAGTTCATCGCGGACGGCGCCGAGATCCCCGTGGTGGAGACCGACCTGTCCGAGCTCCCCGCCGACGAGCAGCGCGCACGCGTCGACGAGCTTCTCGCCGCCGACCGCCGACGCCGCTTCGACCTGTCGTCGCCGCCCCTGTGCCGCCTCCAGCTGATCCGGCTCGGCGACGGCCGCGACCGGCTCGTCGTCACCCACCACCTCATCCTGTGGGACGGCTGGTCCGCCTGGCTGTTCCTGGAGGAGCTGTTCACGCTGTACGAGCGGGCCGGCGACACCACCGGTCTGGCCGCCCCCGGCTCCTACCGCGACTTCCTGGCCTGGCTGGACGAGCAGGACACTGCCCAGGCCGTCGACGCGTGGCGCGGCGCGCTCGCCGGGTTCGACGAGCCGACCCTCGTCGCCCCGGCCGGCCGCGACGCGGGCCCGGTCATCCCCGCCGACTACGACGCGGTACTGACGCGGGAGAGCAGCGACCGGCTGCGGGCGCTCGCCCGGCAGCACGGTCTCACCCTGAACACGCTGCTCAACGCCGCCTGGGGCCTTGTCCTCTCCGCGATGACCGGCCGCATCGACGTCGCCTTCGGCACCGCCGTCGCCGGACGGCCCGCCGACGTGCCCAACGTCGCCGGCATCATCGGCATGTTCCTCAACACCATCCCGGCACGCCTCGCGTTCAGGCCGGACGAGCCGCTGATCGACCTGCTGCGCCGCATGCAGTCCGAGCGCGCCGCGGTCATGCCGTACGAGTACGTCGGCCTCGGCACGCTCCAGCAGGAGACCGGCCACCGCCGCCTGTTCGACACGCTCTTCGTGCTCCGCTCCGCCGACGGAGAGGACCGCGCCACGGCGCTCCGGCAGCGGCACGGCATCACCGACATGTCGAACGTGGACGGCACACATTTCCCGCTGACCCTGATCGTCACGCCCGAGAACCGGCTGCGGGTGACCCTGGCGGCCCGGCCCGACCTGTTCGACACGGAGGCAGCGACCACGATCCTCGGCCGGTTCACGACCGTCCTCGAGCGACTCGGGGAGATGCTCGCCGCTCCGGATGCCGCCTCGGCCCGGACCGTCGGCGTGGACCTGCTGCTGCCGCCGGAGCGTGCCGCCCTGAGTGCCGAATGGGCCGGCAGCCGCGAGCCCGTGCCGAACGAGACCATCGCCGACATGCTTAACGCCCAGGTCGCCCGTACCCCGGACGCGGTGGCGCTGGTCTTCGGCGAGCGCGCCCTGACGTACGCCGAACTGGACGCGCACATCAACCGGATCGCCCGCCTGCTCCTCGCCCGGGGCGCGGGACCGGAGAAGGTCGTGGCCCTGGCGCTGCCCCGCTCCATCGACATGGTCGCCGCGCTGTTCGCCGTCCTGCGGACCGGCGCCGCGTACCTGCCGCTGGACCTGGACCACCCCGCCGACCGGCTGCGGCTGATGGTCGAGGACACCGGGCCGCTGTGCCTGGTCTCCACCACGGCCGTCGCACCGGCCCTGCGCGGCGACGCAGGGGCCGTGGCGCCCGAACTGCTCCTCGACGACGAGGCGGTGGCCGCCGAGCTGGCCGCCCTGCCCGGCGCGGAGATCAACGACGCCGAGCGGCCCGCGTTCGCCCACGACGTCGCGGACCGCCTGGAGTACCCGGCGTACGTCATCTACACCTCCGGCTCGACCGGCAGGCCCAAGGGCGTCGTCACCCCCTACCGGGGACTGACGAACATGCAGCTCAACCACCAGAAGGAGATCTTCGACCCGGCCATCGCCTCGGCCGGCGGGCGGCGGCTGCGCATCGCGCACACCGTGTCCTTCGCCTTCGACATGTCGTGGGAGGAGCTGCTCTGGCTCGTCGAGGGCCACGAGGTCCACGTCTGCGACGAGGAGCTGCGCCGCGACGCCGAGGCGCTGGTCGCCTACTGCGACCGGCACCGGGTCGACGTGGTCAACGTGACCCCCACCTACGCCCAGCTCCTCATCGAGGAGGGCCTTCTCGAGAGCGACGAGACGGCAGGGAAGCACCGTCCGGCGCTGGTCCTGCTCGGCGGCGAGGCCGTCTCCGACACGGTGTGGACGAAGCTGCGCCGCACCGAAGGCACCTACGGCTACAACCTGTACGGACCGACCGAGTACACGATCAACACCCTCGGCGGCTCGACGACGGACAGCGCGACCTCCACGGTCGGGATGCCCATCCGCAACACCCGCGGCTACGTCCTGGACGCGATGCTGCGCCCCGTTCCGCCGGGCTGCCCCGGTGAGCTGTACATCGCCGGCACCGGCCTGGCCCGCGGTTACCACGACCGTCCCGGACTGAGCGCCGAGCGGTTCGTCGCCGACCCCTTCGGCGAGCCGGGAGAGCGGATGTACCGCACCGGTGACCTCGTACGGCAGCGGCCCGACGGCCTGCTCGACTTCCTGGGCCGCACCGACGACCAGGTGAAGATCCGCGGCTACCGGATCGAGCTGGGCGAGATATCCACCGCCCTGTCCTCGCACCCCGACGTCGCCCACGCGGCCGTCGTCGTCAACGAGAGCACCGGCACCAAGCGTCTCGTCGGCTACTTCGCGCCACAGGACGGTACCGAGGCGGGGGAGGAGCTGCTCCAGCGGCTGCGCGACCACCTGAAGGCCGGGCTGCCGGACTACATGGTCCCGTCCGCGCTCGTCGCCGTGGACACCCTGCCGCTCACCGTCAACGGCAAGCTGGACGTCCGGGCCCTGCCCGCCCCCGACTTCGCCGGAGCGGGTACGAGCCGCGCTCCTCGCACCCCGCGGGAGGAGACGCTCTGCGCCCTCTTCGCGGAGGTGCTCGGCCTGCCGGAGGGCAGCGTCGGCATCGACAGCGACTTCTTCGAACTGGGTGGCCACTCGCTGCTGGCCACCCGTCTCGTCAGCCGTGCCCGCACCGCCCTCGACGCCGAACTCGCGATCCGCGACCTCTTCGAGGCGCCGACCGTCGCGGAGCTGGTCGAGCGCGCGGCCCGCTCCGGCGGCGCCGCCCGGCCGGCGCTGACCGCCGGTGAGCGGCCCGACGAGCTGCCGCTCTCGCACGCCCAGCAGCGACTGTGGGTCATCCAGCAGATCGAGTGCACCTCCGCCGCCTACAACTTCCCGCTGGTCATGCGGCTGCGCGGAGCCCTCGACGTCGACGCGTGGACGGCGGCGCTGGCCGATGTGACGAGTCGCCACGAGGCCCTGCGGACGGTGTTCGTGGAGCCGGAAGGGCAGGCGATCCAGCGCGTACTGCCCACCGAAGAGGCGCGGCCCGCGGTGGAGCGGCTGCGCGCCACCGAGGACGAGGTGCCTGCCCTCGTCGACGCGGCCATCAACCGGCCGTTCGACCTCGCCACCGAACTGCCGCTGCGCGCCACGGTCGTGGAGCTGGCGCCGGAGGAACACGTCGTCGTCCTGCTGCTGCACCACATCACCACCGACGAGTGGTCGGACCGCCCGTTCCTCCGCGACCTCGCCACCGCGTACTCCGCCCGGATCTCCGGTGCCGCACCCGACTGGGAGCCGCTGCCCGTCCAGTACGCCGACTACGCGCTGTGGCAGCAGCGCCTCCTCGGCGACCCGGCGGACGCGGACAGCCTGGCCGCCCGGCAACTGGAGTACTGGCGTACGGCGCTGGACGGCGCCCCCGAGGAGCTGGAGCTGCCCACGGACCGTCCGCGTCCGGCACGGCCGGCGTTCTCCGGCGCCGAACTGGACATCGCCTTCGATGCCGACGTCCACGAAGGGCTGAAGCGGCTCGCCCGCGAGACCGGGGCCAGCATGTTCATGGTGGTGCACGCGGCCGTGGCCGCCCTGCTGCACCGCATGGGCGCCGGAACCGACATCCCCCTCGGCTCCCCCATCGCGGGGCGCGGCGACGAAGCGCTCGACGACCTGGTCGGCTTCTTCGTCAACACGCTGGTGCTGCGCACCGACCTGAGCGGCGACCCGAGCTTCACCGAGCTTCTCGCCCGGGTCCGGGAGACCGATCTGGCCGCGTTCTCGCACGCGGACGTGCCGTTCGAGTCGGTGGTGGAGAAGCTCAACCCGACGCGCTCACTGTCCCGGAACCCGTTGTTCCAGGTGATGGTCGGCTACCACGCCCGTACGGGCGACGGACTGGAACTGCCCGGCCTCCGCGCCGACTACGTACCGTTCCGGATCCGCTCCGCCAAGTTCGACCTGGTGTTCAGCTTCACCGAGCACACACCGGCCGACGGCGGCGAGGGCTCCCTGAACTGCCGTCTGGAGTTCGCCACGGAGCTGTTCGACCACGACACCGCCGAACGACTCGGCGACCGCCTCACGGCGCTCGTCGCCGCCCTCGTCGCCGCACCCGAGCGGCCCGTCTCGCAGGCGGAGATCCTCGGCGACGACGAGCGGCAGCTGGTCCTCGAGGGCTTCAACGACACCTCCCGCCATGTCGAAGAGGCGTCGTTCCCGGCGCTGTTCGCGCGGCGCCTCGCCGAGCGGCCCGACGCGGTCGCCGTCGTCGACCGCGCCCGCTCCATGACGTACGCGCAGCTCGACGCCCGGGCCAACCGTGTCGCCAGGCTGCTGGCCGCGCGCGGCGTGGGCGCCGAGAGCGTCGTCGGTGTCGCCGTTCCCCGTTCGGCCGACATGGTCGCCACCGTGCTCGCCGCGCTCAAGCTGGGCGCCGCGTTCCTGCCCCTCGACCTGGTCCACCCGGCCGAACGTCTCACCTACATGATCGAGGACTCGCGGGCGGCTCTCGTGGTCGGCACCGAGCCGGTCGCGGGGAAGATCCCGGCGGTGGCGGACGTATCGGTGGTGCTGCTCGACGAGCCCTCGGTGGCCGCCGAGCTGGACGCCCTGCCGGAGACCGCGCTCGGGAGCGAGCAGGTCGACCTGGACCAGGCCGCGTACGTCATCTACACGTCCGGCTCGACGGGCCGCCCCAAGGGCGTGGTGGTCCCGCACGAGGGCATCGCCAGCCTGGTGGCCACAGCCGTCGACCGCATGGGCCTGGAACACGACAGCCACGTCCTGCAGTTCGCGTCTATCGGCTTCGACGTCTTCGCCTTCGAACTGTCGATGGCGCTGTGCCACGGCGGCCGGCTCGTCCTCATCACGGACGAGGCGAGGGTCGCCGGCCCGGCGCTCACCGACTTCCTCGCGGACCAGCGGATCACCCACATGATCCTTCCGCCGTCGCTCGTGTCGGCCCTGCCGCCGGGCTGCGAGCTGCCCGAGGGGTCGACCGTCCTGGTCGGCACGGAGACCGTCCCGCCGGACCTGTTCGAGCGGTTCGGCGCCACGGCACACCTGATCTGCGCCTACGGGCTCACCGAGGCGACGGTCAACTCCACGCTGTGGCCCGCACGCGAGTACGGGGGCCTCCCGTCCGGTCGGGTGCCCATCGGCCGGCCCGACCCCAACACCCGCGCCTACGTGCTTGACGAGAACCTGCGGCCGGTCCCGCCGGGTGTCGCGGGCGAGCTGTACGTCTCCGGACGCGGCCTCGCACGCGGCTACCTCGGCAAGACCGCGCTGACCTCCGAGCGGTTCGTCGCCGACCCGTTCGGCCCGCCCGGCAGCCGGATGTACCGCACCGGTGACCGCGCCCGCTGGCGCGCGGACGGCAACCTCGACTTCCTCGGGCGCGTCGACACCCAGGTGAAGGTGCGCGGCTTCCGCATCGAACTGGGCGAGATCGAGGCGGCCCTCGCCGGACACCCGTCGGTCGCGCAGGCCGCCGTGGTGCCCGACCGCGACGGCGACATCGTCCGGCTGGTCGGCTACGCCGTTCCGGAAGCCGGGGAGCTCGACCCGCAGGAGCTGCGCACCCACGTCGCCGGTGTCCTGCCCGAGTACATGGTCCCGGCGCTCGTCGTGCCCCTGGACGGCCCGCTGCCCCTGACGCCCAACGGGAAGCTGGACCGCAAGGCACTGCCCACGCCGGACTGGGCCGCGATGACCGGAGACGCGCTCCCGGCCACCGGGACGCAGGCCAGGCTCGCCGAGCTGTTCTGCGAGATCCTCAAGCTGGAGAAGGTCGGCATCCACGACAACTTCTTCGCGCTCGGCGGCCACTCCATGGCCTCGATGCGGCTCCTGGGCCGTATCCGCGCCGAGTTCGGGGTCGAGCTGAGCATCCGGGACGTCTTCGACGCACTGACGGTCGCCGGTATCGAGGGCAAGCTGAAGGGCGCGGCGACCGCCCGCCCGGCACTGCTCCCGGCGGAGAACCGCCAGGAGCCGTCGGCGGCGGCCCCGGTCCAGCGCTGGCAGTGGGACACCTACCGCCGACACGCGGGCTTCGACCACGCGCTCGTCCTGCGCTCTCCCGGCGGTCTGGACGCGAATGCCCTGTCCGCCGCGCTCGCCGATGTGGCTGCTCGTCACGAGCCGCTCCGCACGGCGTTCACGGAACGGGACGGCGTTCTCCACCACCGGCCCGCCGCCGCCCCCGCCCTGACCCGGGAGAAGTGCGAGGACCTGGAGGCCCGGCTGGCGGAACTCGCGGCCGGGTCACCGAAGCCGGACCGCGAGGCGCCCCTGGGGGCGCACCTGCTGACCGAGGCCGCGGGCCGGCAGGCACTGCTCCTGACCATGCACTACCTGGCGGTCGACGAATGGTCGGTCGTGCCCCTCTTCCGTGACCTGACGACGGCGTACGCGGCCCGCACGGAAGGCCGGATGCCCGAGTGGCAGCCGCTGCCGGTCTCGTACACGGACTACGCTCACTGGGCCCGCGAAATCCTCGGCGACCTGGGCGACCCGGACAGCCGCGGCGGCCGGCAGCTCGCCTACTGGCGGGAGGCGTTGAAGGACGTACCGTCCGAACTGGCACTCCCGGCGGACGGCCCGCGCTCGTCCTCGTCCGGCGCGGACCACGTCGGCTTCGTGCTCGACGAGGAGCTGCACGCGGCCATGGACGACCTGGCCCGGGCGACCGGCACCAGCATGTTCATGGTTCTGCACTCCGCACTGGCGGCGCTGCTCACCGCCCACGGAGCGGGCACGGACCTGCCCATCGGTACGATGGTCGCGGGCCGTACGGACGACCAGCTGGCCGACCTGGTGGGCTGCTTCTTCAACACGGTCGTCCTGCGCACCGACTCGGCGGGGGACCCGACGTTCGCGGAACTGCTGTCCCGGGTGCGGGAGACCACGCTCAGCGCCCTGGACCGCCAGGAGGTCCCGTTCGAGGAGGTCGTCCGGGCGACCGGACTGCCTCCCGAGGGCCCGCAGGTCATGGTGATCCACCATGAGCAGGCGGATCTGGAGCAGCTCGAGGGCGGCGTCGGCTCCCTCGACGCCGTACCGACCGGCTCGACGCGGGCGCAGCTGACCCTCAGCTTCTACGAACCGCGCGGCGACGGCCCGGTCCACTGCGGCCTGATCCACGCGACCGAACTGCTCGGCACCGCCAAGGCACGGCGGCTCGCCGACGAACTCCAGAGGCTGCTGCGCTCCGCGGCAGCCGACCCCGAACAGCCGCTCTCGGAGCTGTTCACCGCCATGACTGCACTGTCGACAAGGAAGTGACACCGAATGACCACCAACCCGTTCGAGGACCCGCAGGGCCGCTTCCTGGTCCTGGTCAACGACGAGAACCAGCACTCGCTGTGGCCGTCCTTCGCGGAGGTTCCCGCCGGATGGCGGACCGCCTTCGGTGAGGACACCCGCGAGGCCTGCCTCGCCTACGTCGAGGAGCACTGGACGGACCTGCGCCCGGCGAGCCTGGTCGCCCAGCAGGGCTGACGCACACCGCGAGACGCCGCCGCCCGTGGAGAACTGCTCCACGGCCGGCGGCGGCGTCGTGCCTTGGGGCTTTCGTGCCTTGGGGTCGGGCGCTCGAGGGCTTGGGGGCTCGGGTGCCTTCGGGGGGCGCTAGCCCACCCACGTCCGCAGCAGCTCCTCCCGCTCGGCGGCCCGAGGCGACGAGCCCTCCTCCCACGTGCGGCCCCACTCCGACATCGCGGCCAGCGTGGTGGCCATCGTCGCGGCGCCGTCCGTGAGACGGGACAGGAGCGCCTGGGAGAGGTCGGCCTCCGCCGGGGTGTAGCCCACGGCAGCGGCCGCGTAGACCGACAACTCCTTCTCACCGCCCGGTGACTCCACCCGCAGCGTCATCAGCGCCGGGCCGCCGCCGGACGGTCCCGGACCGCCCGGCATCGCGAAGTTCACCACCGTGTCCAGCGCCATCTCCGTGACCGCGCCGATCTGCCGCTTCAGGGTCTTCACGGGAACCGCCGCCATCGTGAGGGCCCGTACGTCCTCCCACAGGTGCAGGCCGGCCTGCCCGTCGCCGAGGGCGAGCACTCCCTCGGGGGTCAGCCGGACCCCGGGAGCCGAACCCGTCGGCTTCGCGCCCACATACACATCGCCTTCGGCAATCCAGAACAGGCCCACCATGGCCATCGGTTGCTCACTTCCCCCGACGACCGTGCCGTCGTTGTTCCCTGCACCAAACAATCGGATCGCCCACCGGAACGTGCGAAGCAGCTGGGAAGTTCCCGCCGGAGCGGTGCGGGGGAGGTGGGGCGGCGATGTGGGGCGGCGATGTCAGTGACGCCGCGTAGCGTGGGGGGTGTCGATCAACAGCACGGGGGAGAGCGGCGCATGGGCACGCGTGTCGAGAAGAACGGCTACACCGCGGAACTGACGGACGACCTGGACGTCGTCTACCGCAACCCGCAGGGGCGGAAGCTGAAGAACGTCCCCGAACCCCTCTCCGGAACTCCCGGGCTCGGCCGGCTGCTCACGACCTGGACGCAGCTGAAGAAGCAGCGTGAGGTGTGCCGGGAGCAGGCGCGCGTGTGGGCGCAGGCCGGGACGCGTGTGCCCCGCGCAGTGGCCGACGCCGATCCGCTCTGGCGAGAAGCCCTGGAGTCGGAGGCCGTCGACCTCGCCGACGAACTGGGCGACGGCGGCCTGTGGGCGCGGACGTACACCGGGTTCGACGGGCGCACGCAGACCCTGCTGCTTCCCGAGCAACTCGTCCCGCACCGCGACCGCCTGATGCGCGAGGACGAGTGGGAGCCGGACGGCTGCTTCTCCACGGGCATCCCCGACACCTCCGACGGGAAGCTGCCGTTCCCCGAGCGGGTGATCGCCGCGCACCCGGGCTGGGAGGACCTGACCGCCCAGAAGCTCGTCGCCCTGCGGGAACGCACGAGCGGGTGGAGGTTCGTCTTCAAGTCGGATGTCGACGTGATCCTGCAGGAGCTGGAGGAGTCGGCTCCTGCGCTGCTGGTCACCCTCCTCGACGAGATGGCCGACCTGGCCCTTGGAAAGGGCGAGCAGCCGACCGCCGCCGCCTGGTTCGGCCGCGCCCGCACGGCCGAGCGGACGCAGGCGCGCAAGGTCGACCGGGAGTGGCTGGTGGGCCGCTACCTCGCGTACGCCGAGGGCAAGGCCCTCTCCGCCACGGTCCTGCGTGCCTGGGCCCGCGAGCTGGCCGTCAAGGGAGCGGCGACGGCGGCGTCCCTCACCGACTTCCGCCGGGTGGTCATCCGCCGCGTCCGGGCCTCGGGGGAGTTGTATCCGCAGCTGCCCACCGACGTCCGCAAGATCGCCAGGGCCGCCGGCCTCGAACCCGAGAGGGAAGTGGCCACGCTGCTCGGGGAGGTGTTCGCGGCCGGCGCCGTCTCGTTGTCCGACGACAAGTTCTGGGCCGAGTGCTTCAAGGGCTCGGCCATGGACCTCCTCGGCGACCACGCCCCCGAGGCGGTGCGCCAGGTCCTGAAGCTGCGGCCCAGCCGCTACGGTGGGAACGCCGGGCTCTGGCGGGAACTGCTCGAACGCACCGGCGCGCTGGCCCTTCTCACGGGGGAGACCGACGGCCTGCCCACGGGCGAGGCAGCCGCGTGGCTGTCCGCGTGCGTCGCGTCGAACAGCAAGCACACGGGTCCCTGGCGGGTCATGCACGAGATCGCCGAGAGGATCGCGCCACGGCTGGCCGCCGACGGCGTCCCCGTGGAGTTCCATTACGACACCTTCGACCGGCGGACCGACCGACGGACCCCCCTCGACCTCATCGACCTGCTCCTCGAGCACGGCGCCCCCGTCGCCGACCCACCCGAGCTCCTCGGCCCGTCGGAGTTGTACCACCTCCACCTCGACCGCCGGCCTAAGCTGGAGCACCTGCGCGCGGACGCCCGCTTCGCCCACGAACTGAGGGCGCGCGTGCGCGCCGACCTGGAGATGACCACCAGGAGCCAGGCGACCAACAGCTGGTACCAGCCGCAGTCGACCAAGGGCTGGGACCAGATCCCCACGCTCTTCGACAACGAGATCGGCCACGAGGAGATCCGCGCCTGGTCCACCAGGGAGCGGGCGAAGCTGCGCGCCGGGGTCGACTTCGAGGAGCTGATCCTGCTGCTCGGCCGATACGCCCACGTGGGCGTGGCGACCGATCTGCTCCTCAAGGACGCGGAGGCCGCCGCTGAGTTCGCGGCCGTGGACGTCATGCCGCTGCTGATGGCCGAGCTGCCCGACACCGTCTCACGTGAGGAGGTGGAGGAGCTGGTGGGCAGGCTCGAGCCGTACCACGTCGACGCCGACGGTGTACGAGGCGTCAACCGGGGGCCGATCCTGGAAACGCTGCCTCAGCTGGGCGAACCGATGCACAGCCTGGCCGCCCGCGCCTTGGTCATGGCGGCCAACTGCCGTGATGGTCTTGAGCGGCTGGTCCGCCGCCTCACCCCCGACGAGACCGGTCCGACGACCGCGCCCGCTGCGGAGACCGACGAGCCGGACCATCCCGACATCCGGATGAGCCGTCGGCTCGTGCGCCTCGCCGAGCACGGCACCACCGTCTGGGGAGGCGATCTGGCGCAGCCCAGCACCGCGCTGGACAACCTTCCCCGTGACAAAAGCTTCCGCATCACGCACGCCTGCGCCGCGCCGATCGCCCTGTGCGCCGTCTCCTCCAAGGTGGGGGACCGGGCGGGCCGGCAGCTGCTGGCGTACGCTGCCCACCCCGTCGTCATCGGCGAACCGGGCCGATGGCGGCTCGGCCGGTGCGAGGTGCCCGAGGACCGCACGGACATCACACTGCCTCCCCCCAGCAAGGTGTTCCGCACGGAGTCGTCCGTCACCGTCGTCCTTGGGGGCGGCAAGTCCCACCGGATGCTGTGGGAGTACGCCCCCGACGGCTCCTTCGCCGAGGAAGGCCCGCTGGCTCCCGCGGGCCTGAAGCTCACGCGCGCCCATGTCCTCGAGCCGGTCCGCCCCAGCAGCTGGTTCGGACGCTTCGCCGAGCTGTACCGCGAGCACGGGCCTGCCCCCGCCCGCCCGGAGCTCGCGGAGACCTTCGCGCAGCGGCTCGGCCTCACGCCGGCGGAGGCCACCGTGCTGCTGATGGCACACGTCCCCTGCGCGCCGCACCAGCTGGAGGACGAGGAGGGGTACCTCTCCCGTCACCCCCGGGCCGATCTGGAGCCCTGGAAGATCCGGTGGAAGGACGCGGAAGAGGCGGTCGGCGCGCTGCGGTCGACGCTCGACCCCCGGCTCGTCACGACGCTCTACGACAAGCTCCTTCCCGACGACCCCGAGCAGCTGTGGACCACCGGCCCCGACGTCGACCGCGCCGCCGCATGGTGGGTACGGGAGCTGGGCGCGCCCCTGCCCGTCCCCGAGACCGTGCTGCCCCTCGCCGCCAAGGAGACGCTCCCGCCCCAGGGAGAGCGGGCCCTCCATCGCGTGCACACCCGGGACGCCCGGGCCTGGTGGCCCCACCTGCGACTGCCGGCCCTCATCGGCCGCGTCGCGACCGGGGCGCACTGTCTTGACACCCACCGTTCGCCCCTGCTGGGTGAACCCCAGGTGCTGGCGCTCCCGAGGACGGCCGCCTGGCTCGCGTACCGCACGCCGGCGGGCGATCCGCTGCGCCCGGCGGTGGGCGCGGCGATCGCCCGACTGCGCGAGGAGGCGGCGGTCCCCGGCGCACGCACCCTCTTCTCCCTCCAGAGCAACTACCTGATGGGCCCGCCTCCTTCGACCGAGGGAATCGCAGCCCACCCGGCGGTCACGGAGGAGGAGGACCCGGTGTACGACATACGCCATCTCCGCGTGGACCAGGCAGCGCTCAAGGGGGCCGACGATCCGCTCCTGGACACCCTCGACGCGTACCTCGACTCCGTACTGCCCTCCCAGTGGCTGCCCACCTCGTCCGGGCTGCCCACCCTCGCGGACCTGAGGCTCCTGCTGAGCGACGACTTCGCGGCACTCGGGGAGCACCTCGCCACCGACGGGGACCGGTCCCCGGGCTGGGAGCAGAACCCGGCGTGCTCGGTGCCGCATCTCGTCGAGGAGTGCGCCACGGCGTACGGGCTAAGCGAGGACGCCGCGGCGCTCTACCTGATGCTGCTCGCCCTGCCGGACCCGACGGACCGGAACGTCAAGGCGTGGACCGGGTGGAAGACCCCCCGTTTCAAGGCCGCCGAGACCGAACTGGGCGCCTCGGGCCGTGTGCTGCGCGCGGTGCGGGCGCGAGCGGGTCGCTCGCTCTTCCTGCCGGGTGCCTGGCAGAAGCGGAAGCCTCCGCGTCTCCCGATCGAGGTGGCGAAGCTCGGGCTGCTGCCGCTGGCCAGGGAGCACCGGTCGACGACGCATCTGGCGTCGGTGCCCTCGACGCCCCTGCCCACGCTCTTCACGCGGGCGTGGGAGGGCCGCGGGGCCTGACCGGCTCAGCCTTCGACCGCGGCGACGCGTCTGATGTTGACGCCGGCCGGTACAGAGGCACCAAGCGTGGCCACCACGACAGGGTCCACCCCACTCACGGAACCCGACACGCCCGTGTGGCGGATGCTCCTCGGACACGTCCGGCCGCACCGCTGGACGCTGCTCGGCGGCGCGGTCCTTTCGCTGGTCATCGGGGCCACCGGGCTCGCGCTGCCGCTGGTGGCCAAGTACCTCATCGACGCGCTCTCCGACGACCGTCCCATCCCGGCGCTCTGCTGCTGATGTCGGCCCTGGTCCCGCCAACGCGGGGATCGGCGCGCTCGGCGGGTACGTCCGTGGGTAGGCCACCATGTCGAAGTCCCCGTGCACCCCTGTGCAGGGTGGACGGGAACTTCGAAGGGCGCCCTCGGCGCTACGCCGGCACCGCCGGCACCGCCGGCTCCCGGCGGCTGTCGGACCAGGCCGACCAGAGTTCGGCGTAGCGGCCGCCCGCCGCGACGAGTTCGTCGTGGGTGCCCGTCTCGACGACGCGGCCCTGGTCCAGGACGACAACGCGGTCCGCGGTCGCCGCCTGAGGGAGGCGGTGCGCGACCATCAGGCCCGTGCGGCCCTCCAAGGCGCGCAGGGCGGCGGTCTCCAGCACGCGGGCGCCCGCGCTGCCGGCGTCCGCGGTGGCCTCGTCCAGGATCGCGATGGGCGGGTCGGCGAGGACAAGACGGGCGAGGGCCAAGTGCTGGGCCTGGGTGACCGTGAGGCGGTGGCCGCCCTCGCCCACGACCGTGGCCAGGCCGTCGGGCAGTGCGTCGACCCAGTGGAGGGCGTCGACATGGGCCAGCGCGGCGCGCAGTTCCTCGTCCGTCGCCTGGGGCCGGGCCAGTCGCAGGTCCTCGGACAGGGGGCCGGCGAAGACGTGGACCTCCTGGCTGATGAGGGTGACCGCCTGCCGGACCCCGGCCGGGCCCAGCTCCCGGGAGTCCACGCCGCCCAGGGCGATGGTTCCGGACGCCGGGTCGTGGACACCCGCGATCAGCTTCGCCAGTGTGGTCTTCCCCGCGCCGCTGGCGCCGACCAGGGCCACGCGTTCGCCGTCCCGCACCTCCAGGTCCACCGCCCGAAGCACGGGGTGGCCGTCCACGTACGCGTGGCCGAGGTCCTTCACCTTGACCGAGCCGTCCACGGGCGCGGCGGCCCGCCCGTCGGGCTCCCGTTCGGCCGGGAGGCTCGACACGCCGACGAGACGGGCGAGGCTCGCCCCGGCGGACTGGGCGTCGTCGATGAGGAAGAGCGCCGCGTTGATCGGGTTGAACAGGCCGTGGAAGTAGAGCGCCGCGGCGGTTGCCGTACCGATGCTCACCGAGTTGCTGTCGACCAGGAGGAATCCGGTGACGAGGATCGACGTCATGCCGATGAACTCGGCGATGTTCAGGCGGGAGAAGAAGCCCGAGACGAGACGCATGCCTCGCGCCGCCAGGTCGACGGCCGCCTGCGACCGCTGCTCGAGCAGCTCTGCGTGCCGGCCGTTCAGCCGGAACGCCCGAACCGTGCGGACTCCGCCGACGCTGTCGAGCAGCTGGTGCTGCAGAGCGCCGGTCGCCACCCGGTGCGCGGCGTAGATGCTCGCGGCGCGCGGGATGTACCACCGCACCGTGAGGACGTGGACGGGGACGGCGATCAGGACGGCGAGCAGGAAGCGCCAGTCGAGGACGGTGAGACCCACCAGCGTGAGCACGATGGTGAGAAAGGCGCCGGCGAACTCGGGCAGCGCCTGCCGTACCGCCTTCGCGATCAGTGTCACGTCGCCCGTCACACGCGATGTCAGGTCGCCCGAACCGGCCTGCTCGACCCGTTCGAGCGGCAGCCGCAGCGCCCGCGCGATGAACCGTTCACGCAGGTCCGCGAGGACCGTCTCGCCGAGCCTGGCGACAAGGGACTTGCCGATCGCGGTCGCGACGCCCCTGGCGACGGCGACCGCCAGGAGAAGCACCATGGGCACGGTCAGCGCGGCCGCGCCGCGTTCGTCCACGACGAGGTCCACGATGCGGCCGAGCAGCGGGGCGGTCAGCAGGCCGATGCCCGTGCCGACGACCAGTACGGTCACCGCGCCCACCGTGAGCAGCCGGTGACGCCGGAGCAGCTCCCGGACGACGGCGAGGGTCTGGGCGCCGGTGGCGGTGGGCAGAAGCTCGCGTTCGGGCGTGCCGGGTCCGCTCATCGTCCGTCCGTCGTCCTTCTCGTGTCGGTCCTGCGGGTCTACGTTCTGAGAGGCCGTCATGCCAGCACCGCCGAGCGGTAGCTCTCGTGGGCACCGACCAGCTCGGGATGGCTGCCCTCGGCGGCCACCCGGCCGTCGTCGAGCATGACCACGACGTCGGTGCCGGCGAGCAGGGCGGGGCTGGTGGTCACCAGGACCGTCGTGCGGCCCCGGCGCAGGTCGCGCAGCCGGGCCGCGATGCGGGCCTCGGTGACGGTGTCGACGGCGGTGGTCGGGTCGTGGACGACGAGGACCGGCGGGTCGGCGGCCAGGGCCCGGGCGAGGGCGACGCGTTGGCGCTGGCCCCCGGAGAGCGACCGGCCGCGTTCGGTGAGGAGGGTGTCCACTCCCTTGGGCAGCGCCTGGGCGACGTCGTCCGCCGCCGAGGCGGCCAGCGCCGCCTTCATGTCGGCCCCGTCGTTGTCCGCTCCGGCACGTACGTTGGCGAGGAGGCTGTCCTCGAACAGGTCGGCGTCGTGGTGGGCGACCAGGATCGTGCGGCGGGCGTCCCCGGGGTCGAGGTCGCTCAGTGGTACGCCGTCGAGTTCCACGGTGCCTGCGGCCGGGTCGACTTCGCGGCCCAGGCACAGGAGCAGGTCGTTCGCGGCGGCCGGGTCACGGGCGACCACGCCGACGACGCTGCCGGGGGCGATGTCGAGGTCGACGCCGTGCAGCGCGCCCTGGGTGACGCCCCGCAGCCGCAGCCGCCCCACGAGTGGCTCGGGCAGCGTGGCCGTTCCGGCCGCGACGGCGGGAGGCGAAGCGAGGACCTCGGCGATCCGGTCGGCGGAGGCACGGCCCTGGGCGAACTCGCCGTTGACATAGGTGAGGAGCTGGAACGGACCGAGGAGGTACTGGGCGAGGCCGACGGCCGCGACCAGGTCACCCACGCTGATGGTGCCGCGCATCGCCAGATGGGCGCCGACGAGTCCGATGACCGCGATGAAGATGCCTGTCAGGGCGAGGATCGCGCCGTCGTGCCAGGCCCGGCTGCCGGCCGCTCGCAGGGCGGCGGCCAGAGAGCTCCGGCTCGTCTCCCGGTAGCGGGAGACCGCCGCCGGCTCGGCGCCGATGCCCTTCAGCACGCGCAGTCCGGCGACCAGGTCCGCGGCGACCCCGGACGCGTGGGCCGCGTGCTCCTGCTCGGCCTCGCTGCGCCGTTCCAGCGGGCGGCTGATGAGGTGGCCGATCAACAACAGGGGCGGGACGCCGAGGAGGACGGTCAGGCCGAGCGGAACGGAAATCCGGAGCAGCGCCACCGCGCTGATGGCCAGTCCGGCGATCGCGGACAGCGCGTACGGCAGCGCGGAGGCGACGGAGCCGACGCGTCGGGCGTCGCCGGTCGCGACGGCGGTCAGCGCGCCGGGCAGCCGGCCGGTGTCGGCGCCGCCCCGCGGGTCGAGCACTCGGGCCGCCAGGTCCTGCCGGATCCGGTGCGCGGCGCCTTCTCCCGCACCCTCGGTGAGCCGCGCGGAGTTCCGGTAGCACGTGGAGAGCACGAAGAAGAGACCGGCGAGCACCAGCAGCCAGCGCAGAAGGGCCCCCGAGGAACCGGTCGCCACCGCCTCGTCGATGACCAGACCGATGACGACCGGGACGAGGGCCTCGCACGCCTGGTGCGCCATGCCGAGGACCGACGCCCCGACGACACGGCGGCGCTGATCGGCGAGCGCTCTGCGGAGGACATGGCCCCCCGTTGGTCCTCCAGCGGGCATGCGGCGCCTCCACAGGGAAAGGGCTGGATAGTTAGGTAAGCCTACCTTAATTGGGGCTGGTGCCAAGGGTGCGCGCGGGGTCCCGGCGGCGGCCCGTCCGGCGGGTGTCGACGCAGGTCGCATCGCCGCGTTGACCCCGCCATGGCCATACGGTTAGGCTCACCTAAGTTACGCTGTTCGTCTGTCATGTCGCCTGCCGCATGCCAGTGTTCAACGCCTCGCGCGCTGCGCGGGGCACTCGAAACCGCCGCCAGGGGAGTGGTCGTTGTCCGTCGAAGCCCAGGCGGCGTCCGGAAACGAGACCCGTGGCCCCGTCGAGCCCGCCGTGTCCACGGCGCGCCCGTCCGTGGTGGCCCTGCGCGGTCTCGGGCTGCTCGTCACGCTCGGCGCACTCGCCCTCGTCTCACTGATCAGTGTCTGGGTGGGCACCAGAGGGATTCCGTTCGCCGCGACGTGGGACCTCCTGTGGCAGTCCGACGGGTCGGAAGCCTCCGTCATCGTCCACGACTACCGGATCCCCCGTACCCTCCTCGGCCTCCTCGTCGGCGTGGCCCTCGGACTGTCGGGCGCCCTGATGCAGGCCCTGACACGCAATCCGCTCGCCGACCCCGGACTGCTCGGAGTGAACCTGGGCGCCTCCTCGGGCGTCGTCGTGGCCATCGCCTTCCTGGGCGTGGCCGCGCCCCTCGGCTACGTGTGGTTCGCCCTCGCCGGGGCCGCCGCAGCGTCGGTCGGCGTCTATCTCCTCGGCTCCTCCGGGCGGAAACTGGCCACACCCGACCGGCTCGTGGTCGCCGGAGCGGCCGTGACCGCGGTGCTGTACGCCTTCAACTGGGGCGTGCTGCTGTTCGATCCGGAAGCGTTCGACCAGTTCCGCTTCTGGACCGTGGGTTCTCTCGCGGGCCGGTACTACGACATCGTGCTCCTCGTCCTGCCGTTCGTCGCCTTCGGCCTGATCGTCGCCTTCCTGCTCGCGCCGTCCCTCAACGCCCTTGCCATGGGTGACCAAATGGGGCGCGCCCTGGGCGTGAACGTCGGCCGTACCCGTGTGCTGGCGGCAGTCGCCGTGATGCTGCTGTGCGGCGCCGCGACCGCCGCCGTCGGACCGATCAGCTTTGTGGGCCTGGCCGTTCCGCACATCGCCCGGTTCGTCGCCGGAGCCGATCAGCGCTGGGTGTTCGCGTACTCGATGCTGCTCGCGCCGGTCCTGCTCATCGGCTCGGACGTGCTGGGCCGCGTGCTCGGAGCTCCGGGCGAGGTACAGGTCGGCATCGTCACCGCGTTCATCGGCGCCCCCTTGTTCCTTGCACTGTGCCGCCGTCGGAAGCTGGTCATGCTGTGAGCGCCGTACAGGAGGGGAAGACCTCCGTGCCCGGATCCGCGCACACCCCCGCCCCCCGCGTCATCAGTGGCCGCGTCCTGCGCACCGCAGCGGGCGGCGTCTCGCTGC
Source organism: Streptomyces sp. NPDC006283 (assembly GCF_040613325.1). Taxonomy (NCBI): domain Bacteria; kingdom Bacillati; phylum Actinomycetota; class Actinomycetes; order Kitasatosporales; family Streptomycetaceae; genus Streptomyces; species Streptomyces sp. NPDC006283. The sequence goes on from NZ_JBEXRZ010000026.1 coordinate 25,022, forward strand.
GCGTGCAGGGCCGGACCGTCGCCGTGACCGTCCTGCTGCTCGTCTCGCTCGTCCTCGTCATGGGCATCACCCTGACCACCGGCGACTTCCCGCTCACCGTCACGGAAGTCCTCCAGGCGCTGACCGGCAACGGCTCCGCAGCCGCCGACTTCGTCGTCACCACCCTGCGCATGCCGCGGATCCTGACCGCGGTGTTCGTCGGCGCGGCCCTCGCGGTGAGCGGGGCGATCCTGCAGAGCCTCACCCGCAACTCGCTCGGCAGCCCCGACATCATCGGGTTCACCAACGGCTCCGCCGTCGGCGCGCTCGTCGTCATCATCGTGCTGCACGGCAGCATGACCCAGATCGCGCTCGGCGCGCTGATCGGCGGCCTCCTCACGGCCCTCGCCGTCCACCTGCTCCTGATCGGCCGTGGGCTGCAGGGCTTCCGGCTGGTCGTCATCGGAATCGGCGTCAGCGCCCTGCTGCTCGCCGCCAACTCGTACCTGATCACCCGGGCGACCTTCCAGGAAGCACAGGAGGCCCAGGCATGGCTGATCGGCAGCCTGGGGAACCGGCTGTGGATGCACGCCAACGCCATCGGTCTCGCCCTCGCCGTCCTGCTGCCGCCCGCCTTTCTCCTCTCCCGCCGCCTCTCCATGGTGGAGATGGGGGACACCACCGCCATGGCGCTCGGTGTCAACGTGGGGCGCACCCGAACGGTCCTCCTCGTCATCAGCGTCGCACTCGCCGCGTTCGCCACCGCCGTCACGGGCCCCATCTGGTTCATCGCCCTGGCCGCTCCCCAAGTGGTCCGCAGACTCACCGGATCGTCCGGACCCGCGCTGCTGCCGTCCGCCCTCATGGGCGCCGTCCTGCTCGCCACGAGCGACCTCGTCGTGCAGCGGGTCTTCGCACCCGCCCTCCTCCCGGTTGGCACGGCGACCGGCGCCGTCGGCGGGCTGTACCTCATCTGGCTGCTGATCACCGAGTCGCGAAAGAGCCGCGCATGACTGGAACGACATCCCCGCAGCCCCGGCTGCGCGCCGACGACCTCACGCTGGCCTACGACCAGCGGACGGTGGCCACCTCCCTGAGCGTCGACATCCCCGACCACTCCTTCACGGTGATCATCGGTCCGAACGCCTGCGGCAAGTCCACGCTGCTGACGGCGCTGGCGCGGATGCTCAAGCCCAAGGCCGGGCAGGTCTACCTCGACGGCGCCGCCATCGCCTCGTACCGCTCCCGTGAGGTCGCCCGCCGGCTCGGTCTGCTCCCGCAGTCCTCCAGCGCGCCCGGCGGTATCACGGTCGGCGACCTCGTGGCCCGGGGCCGGTACCCGCACCAGCGGCTGCTGAAGCAGTGGTCCGCGGAGGACGAGTCGGCCGTCGTCGAGGCGATGCGCCAGACCGGGGTGCTCGAACTCGCCGACCGGCCCGTGGACGACCTCTCCGGCGGTCAACGGCAGCGCGTCTGGCTGTCGATGGTGCTGGCGCAGCAGACCTCCATCCTTCTGCTGGACGAACCCACCACCTACCTCGACATCGCCCACCAGGTCGAGGTGCTCGACCTGTGCGCCGAACTGCACGCCCGCAAGGGCCACACCGTCGTGGCGGTCCTGCACGACCTCAACCAGGCGTGCCGCTACGCCACTCACCTCGTCGTGATGCGGCCCGGCGGGGTCATCGCCGCGCAGGGCGACCCGGCCACCGTCATGACCGCCGAGCTCGTCGAGGACGTTTTCGGCCTGCCCTGCCGGATCATCGACGACCCCGAGACCGGCACCCCCCTGATGATTCCGGCCGCCCCCAAGCGGTTCGAGCCGGACGCCGGCACGGGCGGCAGGATGGACCCGGCTGCCGACGCCGTGCTCGCCGAAACCTCCTAGGGACGGACGGACTGCCCATGATGCTGTGCACGAGACTGACCAACGCGCACATCCTCACCATGGATCCGGACCACCCGGTCGCCCGTGACCTGGGCATCTGGCGGGGCCGGATCGTGGGCGTGGACGAGGCCGTGACCGCACTGCCCGCCCGCGAGGTGATCGACCTCCAGGGCGCCACCGTCCTGCCCGGATTCATCGACAGCCACGTCCACCTGGCGTGGACGGGCCTCAAGGCGAGCTCCCCGAGCATCGCCGGCCTCGAAAGCGTCGAGGACGTCCTCGACGCCGTGGCGGACGCCGCCCTGCGCACACGCGCCCCCGGCGCGTGGGTGAGCATCGGCGGCTACGACCAGCGGGTCCTCGGGCGGCACCTGAGGGCGGCGGAACTCGACCGGGTCAGCCACGGTCGCCGCGTGTTCGTGATGCACGACTCCGGCCATGCCTGCGTGGTCAACAGCGCCGTGCTCGACCTGCTGCCGGCCGGCGTCCCCCACGACGACGGCGTCCTCGTGGAGAGCGCGATGGGTGCCGTACGGAACCTGCGCCTGCCCTACTCCCAGGAAGAGCTCGCCGACGCCATCGAGCACGCCGCACGGGTCTGCCTCGCCGAAGGCATCACGGCCTGCGCCGAGGCCGGCATCGGCGGCGGCCTGCTGGGCCACAGCCCCGTCGAGCTCGGCGCCTACCAACTTCTGCGCGACCAGGGCCGGCTGCCCCTGCGGATCCAGCTCATGCCGGGCGGCGACACTCTGCGACCGCTCGGCGCGCACGAGCACGACGGCATCCCGCGCGCGCTCGACCTGGGCCTGCGCACGGGGTTCGGCGACGACTGGCTGTCGCTCGGCGCTCTCAAGATCTACACCGACGGCGGCATGATGGCCCGTACGGCCGCTCTCACCTCGCCGTACGAGGGCATGACCCACACCGGCCAGCTCCAGGACGACCCCGAGCGCCTCACCTCCCTCATCGTCGACGGCCACCTCGCGGGATGGCAGCTCGCCGTCCACGCGATCGGCGACCGGGCCGCGGACCTCGCCCTGGACGCCCTGGAACGGGCACAGACGCTGCGGCCCCGTCCCGACGCGCGCCATCGCATCGAGCACGCCGGGCTCATCCGGCCCGACCAGCTGCCGCGCTTCGCCCGGCTCGGGCTCAGCGCGGTGGTCCAGCCCAACTTCCTGCGCTACTTCGGTGACGACTACGCGGCGATCATGGGCTCGGAGCGCGCGCCCTGGATGTACCGCGGCCGGGCCTTCCTCGACCACGGCGTCACACTCGTCGGAAGCTCCGACCGGCCGGTCACCGACGGATCGCCGCTGCGGGCCGTCCAGTTCATGGTCGAGCGTGCCTCCCTCTCCGGGCAGCTCATCGGGCCCGAGGAGACGATCACCGTCGACGAGGCGCTGCGTGCCTACACGGTCGCCGGGGCGTACGCCTCCCGATGGGACGACAGCGCCGGCACCCTCACCGCCGGCAAGCGCGCCGACTTCGTCGTCCTGGGCGACGACCCACGCCGCGTCGATCCGTCGAGGATCGGCGGCATCGAGGTCGTCGCGACCTTCGTGGACGGCCGCGAGGCGACGGAGGGCCGGAAGCTGTGAGCGGCGCCACGCACGATCCGGCACGACCGTGCCGGTAGTGACGCATCCGGCGCAGCTGGGCACGAACGCTCTGCCCGCACCCTGGGAGCCCGGGCGGAGTGAGACACACCTGTGGGCCGTGCGGGTCAACGCGTATGCGCCCGAGGCCCTTGCGGCGGAGGGGCTGCTCGATCCCGACGAACGGGCCCGGTGCCAGGCCTTCGTGCGGGACGCCGACCGAGTCCGGTACCGCGTAGCGCACGTGGCGCTGCGCCTGCTCCTCGGGGCCTATCTGGACCAGAACCCGGCGGCCGTACGCTTCGTCCGCGAGCCGTGCCCCGGGTGCACAGAGCCGCACGGCCGGCCCGCCGTGCCCGGCGCGCCCCTGCACTTCTCGCTCTCCCACGCCGGTGACGCCGTGCTGCTCGCCTTCGCCGGCGCACCGGTCGGCGTCGACGTCGAGGAGGTACCGGCCGCCGACGCGGCGGCCGAGGTGGCGGCCATGCTGCATCCGGCCGAGCGGGCCGAACTCGCCGCGCTGCCCCGGCCGGAGTTCCGCGCGGCGGTGGGCCGCTGCTGGTCCCGCAAGGAGGCGTACCTGAAGGGCGTCGGCATCGGCCTCGGGGAGCTGCCGTCAGTGACGTATGTGGGCACGGGCCGGGCTCCGGGGGCCGTGCCCGAGTGGACTGTGACCGACGTGGCATGCCCGCCGGGTTATGCCGCCGCCTGTGCGGTCCTTACGGGTGAGGCGACTTGAGTGATCTACTAAGGTAAGGCTAACCTTTGCTTGATAGTGTTCCACCGGGGCGGCACGGCGCACCAAGAGGGCGCCTCGCACGGTGGAGCCGAGGAAGGAACGCCTTGATCACGGCCACGCCGCGCCCCGCCACGCTGCTGTCCGACGCGCCCCGCCCGACGTCTTCCGTCCCCGTTCTGCCGGTGCGCTCCGCCCGCCCCCAGGACGCCGCGGCGCTCGCTGCTCTCTCCGAGCCGTTCGTCCGCTCCGGTGCACTGAGAGCCCGGCCGTTCCAGGTCTACGCCTGGCACGCCACGGACTTCCTGGTGGCCGAGGCTCCCGACGGAACACTGGACGGCTGCCTGGCGCTCCGTCAGCACCCCGAGACGACGCGCGAGGCGCGGGTGACCGGAGTCCTGTACAACTTCTGTGTCGCACAGCGCAGCCAGGGCAGCGGGCTGGGCGCACAACTCCTGTCCGCGGCGCTGACCGAAAGCCGTGCGCGGGAACTCGACGCGCTGTTCACCGCGACGACCGGAAGCGGCCGGCTCTTCCTCCACCACGGCTTCGTCGAGGTCTCCCCGCACCTCGCCCCGAAGACCTGGGCGCGGTCCCTGGACCCGCGACGCAACGCCAAGGTCTTCGCCTGTGTTCTCTGAACACGGCCCACGCGTACGGAAGGCATGACAACGGGCAGGGCTCGAGCCGTCCGGCTCGGTCCCTGCCCGTTGTGGCGACCGCCCGCGTCAGGCGCCCAGAATGCCGGGCAACTCCTTCACCAGTGCGGCGATTTCCTCCTCCATGACCGTCAGGGCCGGAGCCAGGCGCACGGTCGACGTGCCCGTCGCGGTGACCAGGAACCCCGCGTCCTGAGCGGCCCGCTGGACACGTGCCGCCACCGGTTCGGCGAGGCCGACACCCAGCAGCAGGCCCGCGCCCCGCACCTCCCGCACGAGGGGGTGCCTCAACTCCTCGATGCCACGTCGCAGTTCAGCACCCTTGAGTACGACCTGCGGAAGCAAATTCTCCGCCTCGACGGTCTCCAGCACGGCGAGCCCGGCCGCGCATGCCACGGGGTTGCCGCCGAAGGTCGACCCGTGGTCCCCGGGGCCGAGCAGATCCGCCGCTTTCCCGAACGCCAGGGTGGCGCCGATCGGCAGTCCGCCGCCGAGACCCTTCGCGAGGGTCACCACGTCGGGAGCCAGGCCGGGCACCGACTGATGGGCGAACCAGTGCCCCGTACGGCCGATGCCCGTCTGCACCTCGTCCAGGACCAGCAGTGTCCCCGTGGCATGTGTGATCTCGCGCGCCGCCCGGAGATACCCCTGCGGCGCCGGCACCACCCCCGCCTCGCCCTGGACCGGCTCCAGGACGACGGCCGCGGTGTCCTCGGTGACGGCGCCGCGCAGGGCCTCGACGTCTCCGAAGGGTACGTGCGTGACCTCACCGGGCAGCGGCAGGAACGCGTCGCGCTTGGCGGCCTGCCCGGTCAGGGCCAGAGCGCCCATGGTGCGACCGTGGAACCCCTGCTCGGCGGCGACCATGTGGGTGCGCCCGGTCCGCCGCGCGATCTTGAAGGCCGCTTCCACCGCCTCCGTACCCGAGTTGGCGAAGAACACCCGGCCCGGCCGCCCGAACAGGGCCGACAGCCGCTCCGCCAGGGCGACGGCCGGCTCCGAGACGAAGAGGTTCGACACGTGCCCCAGCCGGGAGACCTGGGCGGTGACCGCTTCGACCACGGCGGGATGCGCGTGCCCGAGTGTGTTGACCGCGATCCCGCCGGTGAAGTCCGTGTAGGCACGGCCCGATTCGTCCCAGACCGTGCTGCCTTCACCGCGGACGAGCGCCGGCCGCGGAGTGCCGTACGTGTTCATCATGACGGCGCTCCAGCGGTCCGCGAGTGATACGGCGCTGTCTTCGGCGGTCACGTGCGGTTCTCCTTGTCGTCGGGGGCCTCGTCCGGGACGACCGTCGTGCCCGGGCCCTCCTCGGCGAAGACGCCGCGCAGCAGCGCGTGCGGCACCCGGCCGTCCAGCACATGGGCTTTGCGGACCCCCGCACGCACCGCCCGCAGACAGCCCTCCATCTTCGGGAGCATGCCGCTCGCGAGCCCCGGGAGAAGCGCGTCCAGTTCACCGGCCGTGAGCCGGCCGATCACCTCGGTGCTGTGCGGCCAGTCCGCGTACAGCCCCTCGACGTCGGTCAGCACCACCAGCCGTTCCGCGCCGAGCGCGACGGCCAGTGCCGACGCCGCGAGATCGGCGTTGACGTTGTACACCTCCCCCTCCGCACCGCGTGCGACGGGCGAGACGACGGGGATGCGGCCCTCGTCGAGCAGGGTGCGCACTGTGGCGGGCTCCACGGCCACCACCTCTCCGACGAGCCCGATGTCGACCGGCCGTCCGTCCACCAACGCCGGGCGCCGTACGGCGGTCATGGTGTGAGCGTCCTCGCCCGACATGCCCACGGCGAAGGGGCCATGGGCGTTGAGGGCGCCCACGAGATCCCGCTGCACCTGGCCGGTCAGCACCATGCGGACCACGTCCATGGTCTCGGGCGTGGTCACCCGCAGCCCCGCCTCGAACCGGACCTCCAGATCGAGGCGGTCGAGCATCGCGCTGATCTGCGGGCCGCCGCCGTGCACGACGACCGGACGCAGTCCCGCGTGCCACAGCTCCACGACGTCCTGGGCGAACGTCCGGTGCAGCGCGGGGTCCACCATGGCGTTGCCGCCGAACTTGACGACCACCGTGCGGCCCTGGAGCTCCTCCAGCCACGGCAGGTCGGCGACCGTCAGGCCGGCGGCCGCGGCGGCCGCGGCGGGCCGGTCGGCCGGGAGCGATCTCATCGGTGTCGTCCCCTGCCCGTTCATGAGCTGTACGCGCTGTTCTCGTGGACGTACTCGGCGGTGAGGTCGTTGGTCCAGATCTTTGCGGAGGAGTCGCCAGCACACAGATCCACCGTGATCGTGATCCGGCGGCCCGACAGGTCGACCTTGTCCCTGGACTCGCCCGCCGCGCCGTTCCGGCACACCCAGACCTCGTTGATCGCCACGCCCAGGCTGTCGGGGTCGAAGGCGGCCGACGTGGTCCCGATCGCGGACAGCACCCGCCCCCAGTTGGGGTCCTGCCCGTGCAGCGCGCACTTGAGGAGGTTGTTGCGTGCCACCGACCTGCCCACCTCCACGGCGTCCGCCTCCGAGGCCGCGCCGACGACGGCCACCTCGATCTCCTTGGACGCGCCCTCGGCGTCGGCCACCAGCTGCTGCCCCAGATCCAGGCACACCGCGTGCACGGCCTCGGCGAACTCAGAGGGATCGGGTGCGACTCCCGAGGCGCCCGACGCGAGCAGCAGCACGGTGTCGTTGGTGGACATGCAGCCGTCGGAGTCCACCCGGTCGAAGGTGGTGCGCACCGCCTCACGGAGCGTCGAGTCCAGAGCGGCCGCGTCGACGTCGGCGTCCGTGGTGAGGACGACCAGCATGGTGGCGAGACCGGGGGCGAGCATGCCCGCGCCCTTGGCCATACCGCCCACGGTCCAGCGGTTCCGGGTGACCACGGCGGTCTTGTGCACCGAGTCGGTCGTCTTGATGGCGACGGCCGCGTCCTGGCCGCCGTCGGCCGACACTCGCTCCGCGGCGGTGTCGATGCCCGCTGTGACCCGCTCCATCGGCAGCGGGACGCCGATGAGACCGGTGGAGCACACCGCGACCTCGTTCGGGTCCACGTCAAGGGCGCCTGCCGTGCACTCGGCCATCAGCTGTGCGTCGGCGGCGCCCGCCTGCCCCGTACAGGCGTTGGCGCCGCCGGAGTTGAGGACGACGGCCGAGATGCGGCCGTCGGCCAGGGCGCGACGGGACCAGCGCACGGGCGCGGCCTGCACACGGTTGGAGGTGAAGACGCCGGCGGCGGCGCGCGACGGTCCTCGGTTCACCACGAGGGCCAGATCACGGTCACCGGACTCCTTGATGCCGGCGGCCACACCGGCGGCAAGGAATCCACGGGCAGCGGTCACGCTCACGGAGCGACTCCATTCGTGGGCAGGCCCAGCCGTTCCGGCAGGCCGAGGGCGACGTTCATGCACTGCACCGCGCCACCGGCGGTGCCCTTCGTCAGGTTGTCGATGGCGCTCACGCAGATCAGCCGACCGGAGTCCGGGTCCACGGCGATCTGAACCTGCGCGGTGTTGGAGCCGGCCACGGCTGCGGTCGAAGGCCACTGTCCGGGCGGCAGCAGCCGCACGAACGGCTCGTCGGCGTACGCGGCTTCGTAGGCCGCGCGCGCCTGGGCCTGCGTGGTCGCGTCCGCCCGCAGGCGCGCCGAGCACGTGGCGAGGATGCCCCGGGGCATGGGAGCGAGCGTCGGGGTGAAGGAGACCGTGACATGTTCGCCCGCCACCAGGGAGAGGTTCTGCGTCAGCTCGGGCGTGTGCCGGTGGCCGCCCCCGACTCCGTACGGGCTCATGGAGCCCATCACCTCGGCGCCGAGCAAGTGCGGCTTGAGCGCCCGGCCCGCGCCCGACGTTCCACTGGCCGCGACGATCACTGCCTCCGGCTCCACGAGGCGGGCGCCGAAAGCGGGGAACAGTGCCAGCGTGACCGCCGTCGGGTAGCAGCCGGGTACGGCGATTCGGCGGCTCCCCGACAACTCGGTGCGGGCGCCGGGCAGTTCAGGAAGCCCGTACGGCCACGTTCCCGCGTGCTCGGAGCCGTAGAAGCGTTTCCACTCGGCGGCGCTCCGCAGCCGGAAGTCCGCGGCGCAGTCCACGACGAGGATGTCGTCGCCGAGAGCGCGTGCGAGCGGCGCGGATTCACCGTGCGGGAGGGCGAGGAACACGACGTCGTGTCCGCGCAGGGCCTCGGCGGAGGTCGGCTCCAGCGTGCGGTCGGCGAGCGAGCCGAGATGCGGGTGTGTGTCCCCGACCCGGCGCCCCGCACTGCTGTGGGCCGTCAGGGACCCGATCTCCACGCCGGGATGGGCGGCCAGGAGGCGCAGCAGTTCACCGCCGGCGTAGCCACTGGCCCCGGCCACCGCGACCCGTACGGTCATCTTCGTTCCGTCTTTCTTTGTGTGAGAAGGAGCTCCTGCAGGGCGGAGCTCGTGTCCGGGGAGGCCGACGAGGAGGGCTGTTACGCGTTCCTCGTCGCCTTCTGGAGGAGCAGGTCCCGCAGGAGTGTGTCCGTCGTGCAGACCACGCCGCTCCTGGCCGCCCACCGCAGGGCCATGGTGTGTTCCTCCGCGGAGAAGTCGGCCACGGCGTCCGCGACCACGAAGGGCTGAATGTCGTTCATGAAGGCGTCGGCGGCTGTCAGGAGGACACCGAGGTGCGCGTGCACACCGCAGATGATCAGTTGGTCCCGCCTCTCCAGGCGCAGCAGTCTGCCCAGATGGCTGCGGAGGAAGGCGTTGTGGCGCACGTTCGCCAGCAGATGTTCGCCGGGGCGCGGGGCCAGCGGGGCGATGATGGCAGCGGCGTCGGGCTCGTCGCCGATGCCGGGACCCCAGACGTCCGCCACGAGCCCGCGCTGTCCGGGGAGTTGGGCCGCCGGCTCTGCGCTGAAGATCACCGGCATGCCGAGTGATCCGGCGAGCTCACGCAGGGCGGCGATGTTGCGGACCATGCCCTCGACAGGCGACTTGTCCGGCGGAAACGCCCGTACGAAATGGTTCTGCATGTCGTGGACGAGAAGTGCCGCCCGGTCGGGGTCGATGTCCCACGAGGCGCACGACGCGGGGAGTTCGGTGCGGTCCGGCAACGGATACGACGCGATGACTGGCAAGCCCATGACTGCCCCTCCCCGGATGACGTGCATGCGCACCATCGAGCTGACTTAGCTAAGCCTAACCTAACTTATCGAAGTGGGGTTCGCTCAGTCGGCCTTCCAGTACCCCAGGGCGTGCAGCCGCTCCTTCGGTATGCCGAGCTGCTTGCGGGCGAAGGAAGCGAGTGCGCGGGTGGTGGCGGTGTCGCAGGCGATCCAGAGGTAGGACGAGTCGTCCATGCGCTCCGCGAGGGCCGCACGGACCGTCTCGACTAGGTGGGCGCCCTGGTCCTGGCGCGGCAGCCGGATGACCTCGCGCGTCGCGCTGCCGCGGCTCGGGGTGTGGTCGCTGTCGCGGGGGTGGGAGGTCTCGTACCAGACCGTGGCCGGGGTCAGTGGCATGGCGTCGAGCAGTGAGTCGATGGCCGGGCGGGACGCCGCGTCGCCGACGACGAGGAGCCGGGACGGCAGAGGGTCGGGCACGGTGAACTCCGAGCCCTGCACCGTCGCCTCGATGGTGTCGCCGGGGCGCGCCGAGCGGGCCCAGTCGCTCGCCCGGCCGGGATGGAGGGCGAAGTCCATGCCGAACGTCCCCGTGGCGGGGTCGGGGTCGACGAGCGTGTAGGCGCGCTGGTGAGGACGGTCGCCGTTGTCGAACCACAGGCGCACCCACATGGTCGGATGGACTCCCGTGGCGCGGAGCATTCCGCCGTCCGTGAAGGACAGGCGGTGAAGTCGCTCCGAAAGCCGCTCGTTCGATCGGACGGTGAAGGTGAAGTCCTTGCCGCGCATGAGCTTGAGGACGGTGCCCTGCCAGCCGTGTCCCACTCTGTCTCCCTGCAGTTCGTGATGACGGGTTGCGCCTCAGCCGAGTTGAGGCACGAGGAGTCGGTTGATCTGCTCGCCCGCTTCCGCGGCGTTCCGGGCGGGTACCGGGAACGGCAGGCGCACGTCGCAGTGGCCAATGCGGTATTCGCAGCGCAGTGTGATGCCGTGACGGTCGAGGGCCAGCGGCACGGCTCGGGTGAAGCCCCGCGGTACGTGGGGCCCGGCGAGCGCCACGAGCCCGGCCAGCATGTCCTCGTGTGCGTCGGCGAGATGCGTGAGCATCTCCGCCTCCTCGATCGCGAGCGGATCGGGGGAGGCCAGTGTCATCTCGTCGAGCCCCACCTCGACCGTCTCGGCCGGCGTGCTCAGCGTGACGCGCGCGGTGTCGAGGCGCAGCGTTGTGGCGTCGCCGCGCCTGTCCGGTGCCAGCCACCCCGAGACCCTGACCCGGGCCCGCACGCGGGCGCGTGTCGCGGTCGGGGTGATGTCCGTGAACTCCAGCAGGGCGGCGAGACTGCCGCGCGGCGCGTGCTCCACCTGGGCGGCGAGCGGGCTGTCGGCCTGCGGGTGCAGCGTGATCCGGCCCCTGCGGCTCACGGAGTGCATGCCGATCAGGTCGTATGCCTGGCCTTGCGTGGTGAGGGACAAGGAGACGGCGCGGGCGATGACGGAGCGGACCTGTTCCGCCGCGGTCGGCGCGGTCGGCTCGGTCGGCGGTGTCGCGGCGGCGGTGCTCAACTGGACTCCATGTGGTGCGGGTTGAATCGGTGCGCCCTCAAGTGGAGGCGGCGCAGGGTGCCGCTCCCGACGGAGCGGGCAGGGCGGTCGAGGTGATGACTCGCCTCGTTCCGGTGGTGGTCCGAAAAGCGGAATGCAGGGTTCGCGCACCGGCATCGGTGCGGCGTTCCTCCTCCGGAGTGAGCCACAACCCCCTTGAGCCAGGTAAGGCTAACCTTACCTGACTGGGTGTGTCCATGCGGTGTGAACGAGCCGCGAGGTGCGAAACGCGCGGATGCGCCGCCTCGAACGAGGACTCGCGCATGTTTCCCGACGCGCGGACCACTTACATCCGGCCACGGCGCCGCTACGATGACAGCCGCCGCGCCGGCAACCCGTCCACGGGCTTGGCCCCGACGAGATCGCCGACCGGTTCTGTCTGCTCGGACCGGCCCAGACGCACACCCGCCGGCGCGAGGCACTGCGTGCCCTGGGCGTCGGTCAGTTCGCCGTTCACACCCTGCACGAAGCGAAGGAATCCCGGTGATCGACGCGCACGACGCGGAGATCACCCGGTCCTGAACCGGCCTTGAACCGCTGATCCGGCCTGATCCGAATGAGGGGGTCCTGCCCGTCATGACCGCGACCGTCCCGCCCGTGCCCCCGTCAGGACCCGTGCCCGACCCGTCCGGACGCGTCGAACTGCCACCGGGCACCACCTTCCCCGACAGCCGCTTCGTCAACGACGACCTGCTGCCGGTGCCCGTCGCCCGCCGCCGCTGGACCACGTACAACTTCGCGGCCCTGTGGGTCGGCATGGCCCACAACATCCCCTCCTGGCTGCTCGCCTCCGGCCTGGTCGCGCTCGGCATGGACTGGAAACAGGCCGTCTTCACCATCGCCCTGGCCAATGTCATCGTGCTGCTGCCGATGCTGCTGACCGGGCACGCCGGCCCCAAGTACGGCATCCCCTTCCCGGTCCTCGCCCGCGCCTCCTTCGGGCTGCGCGGCGCGAACCTGCCCGCGATGATCCGGGCCGGGGTGGCCTGCGCCTGGTTCGGGATCCAGACCTGGATCGGCGGCCAGGGAATCTTCGTCCTGCTCGGCAAGATCTTCGGCGGCTGGGCCGAGGCGGCGAAGTTCGGTGGCCAGCCGTGGACGCTGTGGGTCTGCTTCCTGCTCTTCTGGGTGCTCGAACTCGCCATCATCTACCGGGGCATGGAAGCCCTTCGCCGCTTCGAGAACTGGGCCGCGCCGTTCGTGATCGTGGGCGCGCTGGTGCTGCTCGGGTGGATCGCCGTCAAGGCGGGCGGCCTCGGTCCGCTGCTCGACCAGCCGTCGCGGCTGGGCTGGGGCGCCGACTTCTGGCCGGTCTTCTTCCCTTCCCTGATGGGCATGATCGCCTTCTGGGCCACGCTCTCCCTGAACATTCCCGACTTCACCCGCTTCGGCGCCGGTCAACGCGCCCAGGTCTGGGGCCAGACGCTCGGCCTGCCCACCACCATGACGCTGTTCGCGCTGCTGTCGGTGTTCGTCACCTCCGGCTCGCAGGCGGTGTACGGCGCGGCGGTCTGGGACCCCGTCGAACTGGCCGCCAAGACCGACAACGTCTTCGGGCTGCTGTTCGCTCTGGTGACCGTGCTCATCGCCACGATCTCCGTGAACATCGCGGCCAACGTCGTCTCACCGGCGTACGACCTGGCCAACCTGGCGCCCTCGTTCGTCAACTTCCGCACCGGAGCGCTCATCACGGGCGTCGTCGGGGTGCTGATCATGCCCTGGAAGCTGACCGCGACGCCCGAGCTGTACATCTTCACCTGGCTCGGGCTGGTCGGCGGGCTGCTCGGCACGGTTGCGGGCATCCTCATCGCCGACTACTGGCTGCTGCGCCGCACCGTCCTGGACCTGCCCGCGCTGTACACGCCCGGCGGCCGCTACTGGTACACCGCCGGCTGGAACCTGCGCGCGGTCGCCGCGTTCGTGGTGGGAGGGGTGCTCGCGGTGGGCGGCTCCCACTCCGCCCCGGGCAAGGGCCCCTTCCCCGAGGACGGACTGATCCCCTTCCTGAGGCCGCTCGCCGACTACGGCTGGGCGGTGGGCCTCGCGGCGTCGCTGGGGCTGTACGTGGCGCTGATGGGAGCCGGGCGGAGTCGTCGGACGAAATAGGCGTGAGAGCGGCTCCGCGCCGGGCGGAGAAGCCCGACGACGCAGGCGTGGGAGCGGCTCCGCGCTCGGCGGCGATGCACGTGTGGGAGCGGCTCAGCGACGGGCGCGCTGGGCCGCCACCACCTGGCGCAGGGTGCGGTCGCCGGCGCCGCCGCGCTGTACGCGCTCGGCGAAGCCCGGGAACTGACCGGCGATCGCGCTCAGCAACCGCAACTCCACCGGCGCGACGTTGATTTCGGCGACATCGCGCTCCACGGCCCGTACCACCCCGGCGACGACCTGCCGCGGCGACACTGTCCGCATGCCCGCCGGGGGCTTCGCGCCGGTCGCGGCGAACATGCCGACGTCCCGCACGAAGCCGGGCTGGACGATCGACACGCCGACGCCCGTGCCGTGCAGGTCCTGGCGCAGCCCGAGCGCGAAGCCCCGCAGACCGAACTTCGTCCCGCTGTAGAGGGACGCCGACTTCGTCGCGGCCTTGCCCGAGATGGAACCGACGAAGGCGAGATGACCGCTGCCGGCCTCGACCATGGCAGGGGCGAGCAGACGCGCGAGCATGGCGGGGGCGCGCAGGTTGACGGCGAAGGCGCGGTCGACCTGCTCGGGGGTGTAGTCGAGCAGATCGCCGCTGGAGGGCAGGGCGGCATTGGCGATCAGGATGTCGGTACCGGCGGCCTCCTCGGCGAGCCGTTCCACATCGGCCGCTTCCGCCAGATCGGCGACGACCGCGCGGGCGCCGTGGCGCTCCGCGAGCGGTTCGAGGGCCTCGGCACGGCGGCCACTGACGATCAACTTTGCCCCACGGGCGGCGAGTTCGGCGGCGAGCGCGGCGCCGATACCGCCTGTCACTCCGGTGAGCAGAACGGTTGCTCCGGTGATCCGCATCTGGTTACCCTCCAGTTCTGTTCGTTCGAACGAACAATAGGGAGGCGGTCGCAGCGTGTCCACAGACGAATTCACCGGGCTGGCGGAACACATCAGGGCCTTGGCGGCCGGCGAGACGACGTCGGAGGCGCTCGTCATGGGCGCACTCGCCCGAATCGAGGCGACGCAGGGCACCATCAACGCCTTCCGCACCGTCCGGTTCGAGCAGTCCCTCGAAGAGGCGCGGGACGCCGACCGGCGGCTCCTCGCAGGGGAGCGCCTGCCCCTGCTCGGGGTACCGATCGCCGTCAAGGACGACACCGATGTCGCCGGCATTCCCACCTACTTCGGCTGCCCCGGCGACATCCCGGAAGCCACGGCCGACGGCGAGGCCGTCCGCAGGCTGCGCGCCGCCGGCGCCGTCGTCGTCGGCAAGACCAACTCCTGCGAACTCGGCCAGTGGCCCTTCACCGAAGGCCCCGCCTTCGGCGCCACCCGCAACCCCTGGTCAACGGACCACACCCCCGGCGGCTCGTCCGGCGGGTCCGCCGCCGCCGTCGCCGCGGGCCTCGTGCCCGCGGCGCTCGGATCCGACGGCGCCGGCTCCATCCGCATCCCGGCAGCCTGGACCCACCTCGTCGGCATCAAGCCCCAGCGCGGACGCGTCTCCGTCCACCCGTACGCCGACTGCTTCCAGGGCCTCACCGTCAACGGGCCCCTCGCCCGGACCGTCGCCGACGCGGCCCTGCTGCTCGACGCGGCGTCCGGCGCGCACCCCGACGACCCCTTCCAGCCCGACGCCATTGACGCCTCGGCCGCCGCGCGCCGCGACCCCGGCCGACTGCGCGTCGCGCTCGCCCTGCGCCCGCCGCTCACCCTCACCGGCGCCCGCCCGCACCCGGAGGTACGGCGGGCGGTCACCGACCTCGCGGAGATCCTCGCCCGTCTCGGCCACCAGGTGGAAGAGGCCCGCCCCCGCTACGGTCTCATCGGCCTCAGCTTCCTGCCGCGCGCCGCCACCGGCATCGCCGAGTACGCCGACCGGCACCCCGACCCTTCGCTCCTCGACGCCCGCACCCGGTCCTCCACCCGCTCCGGCCACCGGCTCGGCGGCCGTGCCGTGCGCGCGGCCCGCGCCCGCGAGGCTGCGCAACACCGCAGGATCGGCGGGTTCTTCGACCGCTACGACGTCCTGCTCACCCCCAGCACGGCCACCCCGCCGCCGCGCATCGGGGCCTTCGACGGACTGTCGGCGCAGCGCACGGACGTCGGCATCGCCGCCGCCTGCCCGTACGCATGGCCCTGGAACGTCCTCGGCTGGCCCGGCGTGAACGTGCCGGCCGGCTTCACCCGCGACGGCCTCCCCGTCGGGGCCCAGCTGCTCGGGCCGGAAGGCGGCGAGGAACGGCTCATCTCCCTCGCCGCCCAGCTCGAGGCCGAGCTGCGGTGGTACGAGAAGCGCCCGCCCACCCCCGCGACCAGCGAAAGCGTTCCGATGGGACAATGACGGCATGTCCACCGCCGCCCGTTCCACGCCCACCAGGCAGCGCATCATAGAAGCCGTCCTGCTCATCATCGGCAGGGACGGTGTTGCGGCAGTGACCAATCGGCGCATAGCCAAAGAGGCAGGAGTCTCGCTCGGCTCGGTCACGTACCACTTCGAGACGCAGCACGAACTCCTGCGCGAGAGCCTGTTGCACTTCGTGCGCGACGAGACCCGCCGCTTCACCGAGCTGGCCGACGGGTGCCGGAGCGAGGGCATCGACATCGCGGGCGCCGCGGCCCTCGCCGGCCAGGTCGCGGGGGGCATGGGCTTCGACAACGGTCACATCGCGACGTTCGAGCTGTATGTCGAGGCCGGCCGCGACGACCGCCTGCGGGAGGCCGCCGCCGAGGCCTTCGCGGCCTACGACCGGCTCGCCGCCCAGATCCTCACCGGCCTCGGCGTCCCCGACGCGGAGCGGCTCGCCGCGACGACGGTCGCCCTGGTGATGGGGCTTCAGTTGCGCCGGCTCGCCACCGGTGGACCCGCGGAGGATCTGGTGGACGCCCTGCTGCTGCTCGCGCGCGGCGCGGTGGGACCCGAGGCGCTCAGCCTGCCCGCCGGGCAGTGACCACCCACACCCCCGCCCTCAACAGGACGCCCCGCCCCGTCTCGTAGGGGCGCAACGCGTCACGCATCGCGGCCCGGGCCGTCTCGGGCACCGTTGCGCCCGGATGCCGCGAGACGTAGAAGTCGACGGCGTCCTCGGCGTCCGCGCCCCAGCAGGTGGGCGCCAGGGCCCCGGTGACGACGACGTCCTCGAACCGGGCCGCCTCCAGGACCGCCCGGATCCGGTCCGGGGCCGACAGCGAGGCCATCGCCGCGGCGAGGTCGACGCCCTCCGGCGCACGAGGCGCGGGCGCGGACAGCAGTGAAGCCAGCAGGCCGAGGGCCCGCGCCTCCTCCCCGTCCGGTTGGGCCGGCTGCGGGCAGATGAACGCCAGCCGTCCGCCCGGCCGCAGCGCCCTCCCGATGTTCGCGAGAGCGGCGATGTGGTCGGCGAAGAACATCACCCCACCCCGGCTCATCGCCACGTCGTGGCCGCCCGCGGGGAACGGGTGGACCTGGGCGTCGCCCCATTCGTAGCCGACGTTCATGATGCCCTCGGATTCCGCTCTCGCCCGGGCGAGCAGCGGCTCGGAGATGTCGACGCCCGTCACCCGGCCGTGGACGGCCAGCCCGGCGGCGCGGCGGGTCGTCGCCCCGCTGCCGCATCCGATGTCCAGAACCCGGTCACGCTCCTTGACGGCCGCCGCCTCGAAGAGTGCCGCGTCGAAGGACGCCAGCATGGCGTCGTAGCGGTCGTGGTGCTCCGCCCAGTGCTGCCCCACCGGACCGTTCCACGCCGCGGCCTGCCCGGTGTTCACGATCGTGCTCACAGCTGCTCCTCGATGCGTTCGACAGCGGTCATCGCCCCGTAGGCGACCAGATGGACCAGGCAGTGGCCCGTGTGCCGAGAGGTGCGCCAGGCGGTCACGTCCTCCTGCGTGATCCGGTACGGTGCGAGGGCGGCGAGCAGGGCCAGCCGCGCCCCCGGTCGGTCCTCCCGGGCCGGCAGCCAATCGGCCGACAGCGATGGATGATTGACGCAGTCGTGGGCGGCGACCGTCTTTCGCACCAGCGCCTGATCGTCGTCGGACAGCAGTCCGGCGCCCATCAGCGCCGCCTCGCGCAGCGCCCCGTACGCCGTACCGACCGCCTGGCCGGCCGCCCACCTGGGCTCCGGGCCCGACGTCTGCAGCAGCTTCAGGCTCTCCCCGGGCCGCAGTTCGCGGCGCACGGTACGTGCCAGGGACCGCCCCGCCGCGCTGCGCACCACCCGGTACTTCTGCGCGCCGCGGGGCAGCATGTCCTCGACCAGCAGCGCCGAGACGATCCGGTTGATGAAGTGGAACGTGAGCGCGGTCCCCAAGTGTTCGGCGGTCTGCTCGGCGGGAAACGGCCGCGGACCCCGGATGTCCCTGCCCCACGCCAGCAGCCGTTGGTGCTCCGGATCCGCCGGCTCCTCGCCGCGCGCGATCCGTTCGGCGAGCACATGGTCTCCGGTGGCGTGCAGCAGCACCGTGTGCGCGTCCACGCAGAACGGACAGCGGTTGGCCAACGACACGCCCGTCGCGACGAGTTCCTTCGCCGTACGGGAGACCCGCCCGGCCAGCAGGGATTCGCGCAGCAACGCCCACGCGCCGGTGAGCAGCGGGGGAGACTCGGACAGCACCACGAAGGTCGAGGCACGCGCGATTCCGAAGTCGGAGGCCAACTGGGCGTACACGTCAGCGGTCACGCCGGTCGCGGTGGACGGCGGCGGAGGATCGGTGAAACGGAAGGCTGTGGTCATGGCGTCGATGCTGACCCGCGCACCAAGCCCCGGTCGTCGTACGGCCGGAGGCATTGCCCTCTGATCCGGGCGGGTGGGCGCGCCCGGCGACTACTGCCCCGGGAGTAGTGCGAAAGGGGTCTCACAGGACGAGGCGCGCGGCCGTGGCGCCGACATAGGCTGGCGTTCATGGCGGATCCAGGGGTGAGAGAGACCCTGCTCGACACGGTGCTCGCGGGCGTGATCGCGGCCGCCGTGACCGTCGCCGCGTACGCGGCGGACCCGGCGCCCGGCGCTCTCGACGTGCTGCTGATCGTGGCCGGTTCCCTCGCCCTCGCCGGCCACCGGCGCGTCCCGCGCACCGTGCTCGCGCTCAGCACCGCCTGCATGCTCGTCTATGTCGTCCACGCGCAGCCCGGATCCTGGGCGGCCTTCCCCGTCCTCGCCGCCGTGCACGCGGCGGCGCGCAGCGGGCGGCGCAGGGCCGGCATCGCGGCGAGCGCGCTGTTCCTGGCCGTGTTCTTCGCCGCCGACCCGAACACCGCCGACACCGTCGAGCGCACACTGCTGCTGGTCGGCTGGTTCCTGTGCGCCGGCGTGACAGGGCTCATCGACAAGAACTGGCAGGCGTATCTGCGCCAGACCGAGCAGCGGGCCCTCGAGGCAGAACGGGGACGGGAAGAGGCGGCCTTGCGCCGCGCGGGCGAGGAACGGCTGCGGATCGCCCGGGAGTTGCACGATTCGCTCACCCACTCCATCTCGATCGTCAAACTCCAGGCCGGAGTGGCCGTGCACCTGGCTCGCAAGAGGGGCGACGAGGTGCCGGCCGCGCTGCTGGCCATCCAGGAGGCGAGCGGCGAGGCCATGCGGGAGCTGCGTTCGACCCTCGAAATCCTGCGCACAGAGGAGCCGGCGGCCGGCACCGGGCTGGCGCGCATCGGTGAACTCGTCGGCCGGGCACGGGCAGCGGGCATCGCCGTCGACGTCACCGTCGGCGGCGAGGAACGGCCGCTGCGTGCCGAGGCGGACCGTGCCGCCTACCGGATCGTCCAGGAGGCCCTGACGAACGTCGCCCGGCACGCCGACCGGGCCAGAACCGAGGTCCGCATCGTCCACGGGCCGGACGAGGTGACCGTGACCGTCGAGGACGACGGACCCGCGGCACCGGACACCCCGGTCGTGGCCGGCACCGGGCTGACCGGCATGCGGGAACGTGTCACCGCCCTCGGCGGCACCTTGGCCACGGGGCCACGGCCCGAAGGAGGCTTCACGGTGCACGCCCGCCTTCCGCGGGACGCCGGTTCCGTGGCCTCCGCCGGGGGGCCGGCGGCTGCCGCTGCCGGCCCCGCCGACGCCGTCGCCGCGGAGGCACTGTGATCCGGGTGGTGATCGTCGACGACCAGGCACTCATGAGAGCCGGTTTCCGCGCCCTGCTGGACGCCGAGGACGGCATCGAGGTCGTTGCCGAGGCCGCCGACGGGCAGCAGGGCCTCGACCTGGTCCGGCGCCACGTCCCCGACGTAGCCCTCATTGACGTGCAGATGCCCGTGATGACCGGCATCGAGACCACCCGGCACATCGCCGCCGACCCGCTTCTCGCGGGCGTGCACGTCGTCATCCTCACCAACTACGGCCTGGACGAGTACGTCCTCGACGCGCTGCGCGCCGGGGCGGCGGGTTTTCTGCTCAAGGACATGGAACCCGAGGAACTGTTGCAGGCCGTGCGCGTCGCCGCCCGCGGTGACGCGCTGCTGTCACCGGCCATTACCCGCCGGCTGATCGGCGAGTTCGTCACCCGCCCTCCGGACCGGTCGAACACGCCCGGTATGGCAGCGCTCACCCGCCGTGAACGCGAGGTCACGGCGCTGGCGGCGCGCGGGCTGACGAACGAGGAGATCGCCGCCCACATGGTGATCAGTCCGTTCACCGCCAAGACCCACATCAGCCGCGCGATGACGAAGCTCGGCGCGAGGGACCGGGCCCAACTGGTCGTCTTCGCCTACGAATCGGGCCTCGTCGAACCGCGTGAGCAGCTCGGCCGGCGTGAGCAGCCCCGCCGCGCGGACGCCGGGCCTCGCGGCGCAGGGCCACCAAGCGTCGGCCCTTGATGCGGGCCCGCCACCCCAAAATTACCCTGAAAGGGTGCATATCGCTCGCCGATGCTTCCCCTTCGTGCTGGCCGCGGGGCTGCCGCTCGGCCTGCTGCCCGCGCAGGCGTCCCAGGCCGCCGTCCCGCGGCTGTCGGCCACCGTCAGCGAGGTCTCCGCGGCCCGGCTCGGCGCGAGCCATGAACCCGGCTGCCCGGTGCCGCCGTCCCGACTGCGGCTGATCGAGATGAACCACTGGGGCTTCGACGGGCGCATCCACCGAGGCGAGCTGATCGTGCATCAGGACGTGGTCCGGCCCGTGCTCCGCGTCTTCGGCAAGGCCTTCGAGGAACGCTTCCCCATCCACCGCATGCGCGGCATGGCCGAGTACGGCGGCAGCGACGCGTCGGCCATGGCGGACGACAACACCTCCGCCTTCAACTGCCGCCGCGTCACCGGCGATTCCAGCCACCTGTCGCGGCACTCCTACGGCGACGCCATCGACATCAACCCCGTGGAGAACCCGTACGTGGACCGCGCCGGCGCCATCCACCCCCCGGCCGGCAAGCAGCACCTGGACCGCGACCGGCGCACCAAGGGCATGCTCAGGCCCGGCGACGCCGTCACCGTCGCGATGAACGAGGCCGGCTGGGAATGGGGCGGCCACTGGTCCCCGCCCGACTACCAGCACTTCTCGGCCGACGGCACCTAGCGAACGTCCATCAGGGCGCTCCGGGCATCCGACACAAGCTTCTCCGAACCTGACCATCGCTCCGGCTCGAGGAGTCGCCTCGGACCGCTGCTTCACGTTCGGCTCTTGCTGCCGTGAGCAGGGGTCTTGACCCTCACGTGGCGTCAGGCTGCATAGTCGGTGCCGTGGACGATCACTGGACCGTGGGACGCGTGGCCGAGTTGGCCGGCGTGAGCGTCCGCACGCTGCATCACTACGACGAGATCAAGCTCGTTCGGCCTTCGGCGCGGACCGCGGCCGGGTACCGGGCCTATTCGACGGGCGACGTTGAGCGACTGCGCGAGGTGCTGGCATACCGGCGGTTGGGCTTCGGGCTGCGGGAGGTTGCAGAACTGGTCGACGACCCGTCCACCGACGCGGTCGCGCACCTGCGCCGACTGCGCGGCCTGCTGCTGGAGCGGCGTGATCGCGCTGACGCCATGGTGGCGGCCATCGACAGGGAACTTGAGGCACGGGCGAAGGGACTGAAGGTGACGCCGGAGGAGCAGCTGGAGATGCTCGGCCCACGGCTGTACGACGCGATCGGCGACGCTTACACCGCGACACGGCGTACTGATCCGCGGATCGCCGCGCAGATCTGGGACGCGCTCGGGGACGCGCAGACGGTGCTGAACGTCGGGGCCGGCACCGGCTCCTATGAGCCTGCTGATCGCGACGTCACCGCGGTGGAGCCAGCGGCGGTCATGCGAGGGCAGCGGCCTCCCGGCTCGGCGCCGTGCGTGGCCGCCGCCGCGGAGAGCCTGCCGTTCGAGGACCAGTCCTTCGACGTCGCGATGGCCGTCTCCACCGTTCACCACTGGGGGCACCCGATAGCGGGGCTGTGCGAGATGCGGCGCGTGGCCCGCCGGCGTGGTGGTGCTCACGTTCGACACCGACGAGCCCGGATGGCAGGACCGGTTCTGGCTCACCCGCGACTATCTGCCCGAGTTCGCCGCCGTCCTCGCGGAATTTCCCTCGCTTGCCGGGATGGCCGATGCGATCGGCGCCCGCGTCGAGCCGGTGCCCATCCCGTGGGACTGCGCTGACGGCCTGTTCGAGGCGTACTGGCGTCGACCGGGGGCGTATCTGGAGGATCACGTGCGCCGTGCGATGTCGGTGTGGACGAGGGTCGGGCCGGAGGCCGAGCAGCGGGCGGTGCGACGCCTCAGCGACGACCTCGGCTCCGGTCGGTGGACCGAGCGCAACAGCGACCTCGCCGACCTCGACGCGGCAGATCTCGGCCTCCGCCTGCTCATGGCGTGAACCACGTCGCAGCGTCAGCGTCATGGCGACTCCTGATCAGCCCGCCGGTCTGCAGTCCCTCAACCTCGTCCTGCGTCGTCCACTTCTTGCTCACGCGTTCGGCGCCTCGACGAGCCGGATCACCACGGCCTGGCTGATGTTCCTCCGCCGCCAAGGCCAGCATCGGATCCGGCTGCCAATCTATCGTCACCTGGCCGGCGACAGTGACTTCACCGGCGACGGCTGGCCCGGCGTGGTCGCCGTCGACAATGCAGACATGCCCGGCTCTACAAGGCGACCGGCAGCACGAGCGGCCCGTTCGCCGTCTGCAAGGAGATCGGCCTCAGCGGCTGAGATGCGGTGGGCATACTCGCCGCCGCCTGGCCGGCCGCAGGGGCGACACTGTTCTGGTAAGGGCGGCGGCAGGGAGGTGCTCGGGGATCACGGGCCACATGGATATCAGGACGGAGCTGCGGAAACTGGTGGGGTCGCTGACCGATGGGGAGCGCGTCTATGGGCGAGTGGCCCCCGCGGGCGTGGATGCCGTTGCTGAGGAGGTCCACCGGCTCGCCGTGAAAGCTCAGAGGGCATGGGCCCGTTATGCCGTGCCCGGGGCCGAGGGCCCGGACTCGCCGGCGGAGGTCGCTGACGCGCTCGTTGAAACGACGGGACAGTGCGCGGGTGAGCTGATGACCTATTTGTCGACTGAGGACTTGGTGTTTTCTGGGCAGCTTCGGCGCAGCCGTGCCCATGCGCCTCGAGCCGCTGAGGGCGTGGTGAAGCTTTTGGGCGATGACTCGCGGTGGTGGACGAACGTCGAGGACTCCTCCGTCGGCGTCCGAGCATGGACGCCCGTGACCCGGCTGACCTTCGACGGGGTTGTTGCAGGTGCTGCAAATGGGCTTGTTGTCGTGCTGCTGCAGGTGAGTGAAGACTGAGGCAGGGCTGTCATGTGCCGTCCCGGACACCGGGCATGGTGCTGGTGGGGGCGGCCCGTATCTCGTCGACCGTGTCGATGGTGGTCTCCACGAGGTCGGCGCGGTCTCCTGGGTGACCGCGGCCTGAGGGCGGACTACCGCGAGCGGATCCGGGGAGCGCCTTGACGCAGTGCAGTGCAAGAACTCCATGACAACTGCGCGACACGGCGGCCGAGCGAGGAAGGCTGCATGCCGTGCGTCTGCTCCGGCAACGGGTGCCAGGGTTGCATCCTGCTCAGGCCATCGCGTACGTGCACGCCCTGCAAGATGGCGACCCGTCGCCGGACCGCCTCTCCCTGGCCGCAGGCGCACTCGTCGAACCGGTCGAGCAACACGTGTCACCATTCGTCGCGGAAAACTGCCCGCGCCGGCACACCGCCGGAGGAGAAGCCATCGGCTGAGGCGCCAATCATGGTTCGGGAGCAGCCGGCCCGGTACGTACGGTCTGACGAAAGTCTGCGCGGTGTGGTCGAGAGGCTGCCGAGGACGGGGAGGGGCCGGTGGGACGGCGTGTACAACGAGCAGCGGGAACGCTGAGTTCTGGTGATCTGCTGCGGCATCCCGGCCGGGCGATCGAGGCGCTTCTGGGCGCGGCGCCGCAGCGGTCCGCCGCGGACATCGAGGCACTCCGCGCCGGCCAGGCGAGGGCCGTCGTTGCGTTTGTCCGGGACGAGGGCTGCTTCCGGCATGGTTACTTGATCCTCGATCCGGCCTCAAGCCCGGCGATCTGCTGGACGCCTGCCGGCATCCTCGGCCGGCCTGGTAGCCCCCACACTCCTGTGCTGCCTCCTTTCCATGTCTTCGGTGTCATCCCGGTGACCGGACCCGGCAGCCACAGGATCAAACGCGACCAGTTCCGGCTTGTGTCCGTCCAGGCAGCCGACCGGCACTGGGGACTGGCCATCCCCACCATCGACGTACCCCTTCTCCGCGTAGCCCTCCAGCCACAGGCGTAGCGCCCGGTTCACAGCGGATGTGAACCGGGAGCACGCCCCAACTCCGCCGGGCCGGTACGGCCCCGTTCGTTTGGCCCGGGGCCGTCTTGTTGCCCGCGGTTGCTGAAACACCCCTACATGGCCAGTGCAGGGCAGTGGCGTCCCGCGCAGCTACAGCTCCTTTGAACGATCGAGGCGCGGACAGTGGCCGCATTGCGGTTGATTACGGCTCTGGAATCCACATCGCGGGGACACCAGAGTCGGGATCGGCCGGCGCAAGCCGCCTTCCCCGCTCAGCAGTTGCGGGGTCAACCCGCGGCTGTCTCACCATGCTGCCCCCGGCCGCCTCTTCTGCAAGGGGTTGTTGTGTCCGGCCGCTTCCCCTGCGCACGACGGTGCAGAGCCACCCCGTCGCTCCGCACCACACGCTACGAGACGATCGCGTACAGCACCTCCGAGGAGCTGTACTCCAGCGGTGGAACCGGAAGAGGTCCGCCGCAAGGTGAAGCCCCACGGCCCGAACGCGGCGACGGTCTTCCTGACCCGCGTCGCGGGCGCCCCGACGAT
>NZ_JBEXRZ010000027.1:0-48285 GCF_040613325.1 Streptomyces sp. NPDC006283
GCCACGATCAGGGTGATCAGGCCGATCGGGATGGTGAAGATGCCGCTGATGATGGCGAAGGCGCCGTAGACGATCGAGCAGACGCTGACGCCGTGCGAGCGCAGGTACGCGACGGGATCGATGTCGGAGCCGTAGTCCGCGGTGGTCCGGGCCTCGAAGTGCAGGTGCGGGCCGGTCGAGTTGCCGGTCGAGCCGGAGAGGCCGATCTGCTGGCCGGGGGTGACCCGCTGGCCCACGGAGACGCCGATGGACGACAGGTGGCCGTACTGCGTGTAGGTGCCGTCGTTCATGCGGATGACGATGTTGTTGCCGTACGCGCCGCCCCAGCCGGCCTCGACCACGGTGCCGGAGCCGACGGCGACGACCGAACTGCCGGAGGCGGCGCGGAAGTCGACGCCCGAGTGGCTGCCGGAGGACCACAGGGCGCCGCCGGTCTTGTAGCCGGTGGTCACGGAGGAGCCGGCGATCGGGAGCCGGAAGGAGTTCAGGCGCTTGCGCTCGGCCTCGCGGGCGGCGCGCTCCTTGGCCTCGCGGGCCGCCTTGGCGCGGGCCTCGGCCTTGCGCTTCGCCTCGGCCTCGGCCTTCGCCTTCGCCCGTGCCTTGGCGGCGGCCTCCTGGGCCTCCTGCTCCTGGGCGGCGGCCTGGTCGGCTATCTCGTCGGCGATCGACCCCATGGAGACGATCTGGGTGAGACCGGTGTCCTCGACGGGAGTGGCCTCGGCGTCGGCGGCGAGCGCCGGGGAGGCGAAGCTTCCGATGACGCCGGTGGTGGCGAGGGCAGCGACGCCCGCGAGGTTCGCGCTGCGGCGCGTCAGGCGGCTCGGGGCACGGTGCTTCCCGGTGGCACGGGTGAACGCCATGAAGAGGCTGGTCCTTTCCTTCCTTCTCGCCTACCGGGTTAGCTGACGGGTTCGGAGCAGGAAGGTCTCCTACGGGCCCCTCCGCGCGGGCGAAGGCGTCCGATTCACCCCAGGGACTGCGTGGGTCCCCGGCTCCCCAGGCTCGCGCCTGACGGGGACTCGGCGATGACTGTCCGATGCCGCGGGTGCGGCGATCTTCTGGCGAACAGCCGGATCGACGCTAGGCAGCTCATCTGTCATTCACCAAACGGACAGCCCATTTTGTAGCGCATGCCACAGGGCAGAATGGCCACCTTCCCCGCAAAACAGACAAAGCACGGAACCCCGGCAGACGATCAGAAGCCGGGGTTCCATTTGGGCACCATGTACCCATTTCAAGCCGTATGCCCGATAAGATACTTTCAATCAGCCCGTGACGACGGTCACTTCACCGATGCCGAGGGCCTTGACCGGCTCCTCGATCTGCGCCGCGTCACCGACGAGCACGGTGACCAGCCGGTCCACCGGGAAGGCGTTGACCACCGCCGCAGTGGCCTCCACCGTGCCCGTCTCCGCCAGCCGCACGTACAGCTGCGCCTGATAGTCGTCCGCAAGGTGCTGCTCGACCTGATCGGCCAGCGTGCCCGCCACGGACGCCGCCGTCTCGTACTTCAGCGGGGCGACGCCCACCAGGTTCTGCACGGCGACATCGCGCTCGGTGTCGGTGAGCCCCTCGGCCGCGAGGGTGCGGAGCACCTTCCACAGGTCCTCGAGCGCCGGGCCGGTGTTGGGGGTGTCCACGGAGCCGCTGATGGCGAGCATCGAGGCGCCCGAACCGTCCGGCGCGGAGCGCAGCACCTGGGCGAAGGACCGCACGCCGTAGGTATAGCCCTTCTCCTCGCGGAGCACGCGGTCGAGGCGGGAGGTCAGGGTGCCGCCGAGGCAGTACGTGCCCAGCACCTGGGCGGGCCAGACGCGGTCGTGGCGGTCCGCACCGATACGGCCGATGAGCAGTTGCGTCTGCACGGCGCCGGGGCGGTTGACGATGACCACCCGGCCGGTGTCGTCGGCGCTGACGGCCGGCACGGGCCGGGGCTCCGCGCTGTCGCCCGTCCAGGAGCCCAGCGTCTCGGCGAGGACGGCGTCCAGATCGACGCCGGTGAGGTCACCGACGACAACCGCTGTCGCAGTGGCGGGGCGCACATGCGCGTCGAAGAAGGCACGCACGGCCACCGAGTCGATCCGGGCCACCGTCTCCTCTGTGCCCTGTCGCGGGCGCGAGACACGCAGCTCGGCCGGGAAGAGCTCCTTGGACAGCTGCTTGGCGGCCCGGCGCCCCGGGTTGGCCGTCTCGTGCGGGATCTCGTCGAGGCGGTTGCGGACCAGCCGCTCGACCTCGCCGTCCGCGAAGGCGGGGGCGCGCAGCGCCTCGGCCAGCAGGCCGAGGGCCTTGGGCAGCCGGGAGACCGGAACCTCCAGGGAGACCCGGACACCGGGGTGGTCGGCGTGCGCGTCGAGGGTGGCACCACAGCGCTCCAGCTCGGCGGCGAACTCTTCCGCGGAGTGCTTGTCGGTGCCCTCGGAGAGCGCGCGCGCCATGATCGTGGCGACACCGTCGAGGCCCTCGGGCTCGGCGTCCAGCGGGGCGTCGAGGGAGATCTCGACGGCCACCACCTGCTGGCCGGGGCGGTGGCAGCGCAGCACCGTCAGGCCGTTGTCGAGCGTGCCGCGCTCGGGCGCCGGAAAGGCCCAGGGGCGGGGGTCGCCCGCCTTGGGCTGCGGGTGGAAGTCCATGGTCACGGCAGCGTCGCTCACTGGTCCGTCCCCTCGTGCTCGTATCCGTCGGCCGCTTCGGTCTCTTCGGCGATCGGTTCGTAGACCAGCACCGCCCTGTTCTCGGGGTGCAGCCTGGCCTTGGCGACCGCCTGCACCTCCTCCGCGGTGACCTCGAGCACCCGCTTGACAGCGGTGAGCGCCAGCTGCGGGTCGCCGAACAGCACCGCGTAGCGGCACAGTTCGTCCGCGCGGCCGGCCACGGTGCCGAGCCGGTCCAGCCATTCACGCTCCAGCTGGGCCTGTGCGCGCTCCATCTCCTCCGCCGTGGGGCCCTCGGCCGCGAAACGCGCCAGCTCCTCGTCGACGGCCGCCTCGATCTGCGGCACCTCGACGCCGCCGGACGTCTTGACGTCGAGCCAGCCCATCGACGGGGCGCCGGCCAGCCGCAGCAGACCGAATCCGGCCGCGACGGCCGTCCGGTCCCGGCGGACCAGGCGGTTGTGCAGCCGGGAGGACTCGCCGCCGCCGAGAACGGTCAGAGCCAGGTCGGCCGCGTCGCACTCGCGCGTGCCGTCGTGCGGGAGGCGGTAGGCGGCCATCAGGGCGCGGGCCGGAACCTCCTCGACGATCTCCTCGCGCAGCTGCGCGCCGATGTTCTCGGGCAGGCTGCCGTCCCGGGGCGGCTGCTTGCCGTCGTGGGACGGGATGGACCCGAAGTACTTCTCGATCCAGGCGAGCGTCTGCTCGGGGTCGATGTCACCGACGACCGACAGCACGGCGTTGTTGGGCGCGTAGTACGTACGGAAGAAGGTGCGGGCGTCCTCGAGGGTCGCCGCGTCCAGGTCGGCCATCGAGCCGATCGGGGTGTGGTGGTACGGGTGGCCCTCCGGGTAGGCGAGGGCGGTCAGCTTCTCGAAGGCCGTGCCGTACGGCACGTTGTCGTAGCGCTGGCGGCGCTCGTTCTTGACGACGTCGCGCTGGTTCTCCATCGACTCCTCGTCAAGGGCGGCCAGCAGCGATCCCATACGGTCGGCCTCCAGCCAGAGCGCCAGCTCCAGCTGATGCGTGGGCATCGTCTCGAAGTAGTTGGTCCGCTCGAAGCTGGTGGTGCCGTTCAGCGAGCCGCCGGCTCCCTGGACGAGCTCGAAGTGACCGTTTCCCTGCACCTGGCCCGAGCCCTGGAACATCAAGTGCTCGAAGAGGTGGGCGAGTCCTGTACGGCCCTTGACCTCGTGGCGTGAACCGACGTCGTACCAGAGGCAGACCGCGGCGACCGGGGTCAGGTGGTCCTCGGAGAGCACCACGCGCAGGCCGTTGGCCAGGCGGTGCTCGGTCGCTGACAGGCCGCCGGAACCGGCCTGCGCTGTGGCCGTGTGACCCATGGGCATGTACGTCCCTTCGATCGCGAAAACTGGATTTGCTCCCAGACCTGCCACTGTATGCAAGCGTGCTGACACCTGGCGAAGTTCCCGGGCCGCGATCTGCACTGTTCCCCCCTGGGGGCGGGTGGTATTCCGGGTCGCGGTCGGGGTTGTCAGCGGCACGGTCCACAATGGTCCGCGTCAGATGCCCAACCTGGTACGTGAAGGAGCAGCAGCCGCGATGGCCCGCCGCAGCACGAAGACCCCGCCGCCGGACGATTTCGAGGAGAGGATCCTCGACATCGACGTCGTGGACGAAATGCAGGGCTCCTTCCTCGAGTACGCGTACTCGGTGATCTACTCCAGGGCCCTGCCGGACGCACGCGACGGCATGAAGCCGGTGCACCGCCGCATCGTCTACCAGATGAACGAGATGGGGCTGCGTCCGGACCGCGGCTATGTGAAGTGCGCGCGCGTCGTCGGCGAGGTCATGGGCAAGCTGCACCCGCACGGCGACGCGTCGATCTACGACGCGCTCGTGCGCATGGCGCAGCCGTTCTCGATGCGTCTGCCGCTGGTCGACGGCCACGGCAACTTCGGCTCGCTGGGCAACGACGACCCGCCGGCCGCGATGCGGTACACCGAGTGCCGGATGGCGGACGCCACCAGCCTGATGACCGAGTCGATCGACGAGGACACGGTCGACTTCCAGTCGAACTACGACGGCCAGGAGCGCGAGCCCGTCGCCCTCCCCGCCGCCTATCCGAACCTCCTGGTCAACGGCGCTTCCGGCATCGCGGTCGGCATGGCGACGAACATGCCGCCGCACAATCTCGGCGAGGTCGTCGCAGCGGCACGCCACCTCATCAGACACCCGGGCGCCGACCTCGAGACGCTGATGCGCCATGTGCCGGGCCCCGACCTGCCGACGGGAGGCCGCATCGTCGGTCTCAGCGGCATCAGGGACGCGTACGAGTCCGGCCGGGGCACGTTCAAGATCCGCGCCACCGTGTCCGTGGAGAACGTGACCGCGCGCCGCAAGGGCCTCGTCGTCACGGAACTGCCCTTCACGGTCGGTCCGGAGAAGGTCGTCGCGAAGATCAAGGACCTCGTCGGCTCGAAGAAGCTCCAGGGCATCGCGGACGTCAAGGACCTCACCGACCGGCAGCACGGACTGCGTCTGGTGATCGAGATCAAGAACGGCTTCATCCCGGAGGCCGTACTGGAGCAGCTCTACAAGCTGACGCCGATGGAGGAGTCCTTCGGCATCAACAACGTCGCGCTGGTGGACGGGCAGCCGCTCACCCTCGGTCTGAAGGAACTGCTCGAGGTCTATCTCGACCACCGCTTCGACGTTGTCCGGCGGCGCAGCGAGTTCCGCCGCACCAAGCGGCGTGACCGGCTGCACCTGGTCGAGGGTTTGCTGGTGGCGCTCCTCGACATCGACGAGGTCATCCGCCTCATCCGCTCCAGCGACAACTCGGCGCAGGCCAAGGAGCGGTTGATCCAGCACTTCTCGCTCAGCGAGATCCAGACGCAGTACATCCTGGACACACCGCTGCGCCGGCTCACCAAGTTCGACCGGATCGAGCTGGAGAGCGAGCGCGACCGGCTTACCGGAGAGATCGACGAGCTGACGGGCATCCTCGAGTCGGACGCCGAGCTGCGCAAGCTGGTCTCCTCCGAACTGGCCGCGGTGGCCAAGAAGTTCGGCACCCCGAGGCGCACCGTCCTGCTGGAGTCCGCGGGCACCCCGGCCCCCGCGGCGTCGCTGCAGGTGGCCGACGACCCGTGCCGCGTGCTGATGTCCTCCACCGGCCTTCTCGCGCGTACGGCGACGGGCGAACCGCCGGCGGACGAGGGCGGCAGGCGCACCAAGCACGACCTGGTCGTCTCCGCGGTGCTCACTACGCAGCGTGGCGAGGTGGGCGCGGTGACCTCGAGCGGGCGGCTGCTGCGCCTCTCCGTGATCGATCTGCCCCAGCTCCCGGACACGGCGGCCGCACCCAACCTTTCCGGCGGCGCCCCGGTCGCCGAGTTCCTGTCGCTGGAGGCCGACGAGACCGTCGTCTGCCTCACCGGTCTCGACGAGTCGTCGCCGGGTCTCGCACTCGGCACACGGCAGGGCGTGGTCAAGCGGGTGGTACCTGACTACCCCTCCAACAAGGAGGAGCTGGAGGTCATCACCCTCAAGGAGGGCGACCGGATCGTCGGCGGCGTCGAGCTGCACACCGGTGAGGAGGACCTGGTCTTCATCACCTCCGACGCCCAGCTGCTGCGCTACCCGGCCTCGCAGGTGCGTCCGCAGGGCCGGCCGGCGGGCGGTATGGCGGGCATCAAGCTGGCCGAGGGTGCGGACGTCATCTCCTTCACCGCGGTGGATCCGGCGGGCGACGCGGTGGTCTTCACCATGGCCGGCTCGCACGGCACGCTGGACGACTCGGTGACCACGGTGAAGCTCACGCCGTTCGACCAGTATCCGCGCAAGGGCCGCGCCACGGGCGGTGTGCGCTGCCAGCGCTTCCTCAAGGGCGAGGACGTGCTGGTCCTGGCCTGGGCAGGCGCCGCCCCCGCCCGGGCCGCGCAGAAGAACGGCGCCCCGGCCGAGCTCCCGGAGCTCGATCCGCGGCGCGACGGCTCGGGCACCCCTCTCGCGTCGCCGGTGGCGGTGCTCGCGGGACCGGGGAGCTAGTAGCCGTAGCTGTCGCTGTCGCTGTCGCTGTCGAAGGAGTCTTCGGACGGGTCGTCCGAAGGCTCCTTCGGTACGTACCGCAGGACACCCCACAGACTGTGCTCCTCAGGGACGTCGTCCGGGCCCCTGAGGCGCGCCGCGTCGAGTTCGCCCAGCAGCGCGTCGGCGTCGAGGCCGGACCCGATGAGCACCAGCTGGGTCCGCCGCTGCGTGTCGCCGGGGGGCCACGGCTGCGGGTAGAAGCGCAGGAATCGGCCGACGGAGTGCACCGCGTACCGGTTGCGCGGATCGAGCGCTCCGAAGTCGACGAATCCCTTGATGCGATAGAGCCCTTCGGGGCGTGAGTCGAGGAAGTCCAGCAGCCGGCGCGGATGGAGGGGCTCGCCGGCACTGAACGAGGCGGACTCGTAGGCGGCGTGCAGATGCCCGTCGTGGCTGCCGTCCCCGCCGGGATCGTGGCCTTCGTGATCGTCGTAGAGGTCCTCGAAGGACAGTTGTCCCACACGCTCCGTCCGCGGGCGCGGTTCGAAGAACAACTCCGCGTCCACCCGCCCGTACGACGCCGGGATCACGGCGGCCCGGTCGGTGAGGGCGGTGATCTGCTCGCGCAGCCTGCGCTCCGTCGCCTCGCCGACCCGGTCCGCCTTGTTCAGCACGACGAGGTCGGCGACGGCGAGGTGCCTGTCGATCTCCGGGTGCCGTTCACGGGTCCGCTCGAACTCCGCCGCGTCGACGACCTCGACCAGGCCGCCGTACACGATGCGATCGTTGTCGCTGGCGAGGAGCATCCGGACGAGCTCCTGGGGCTCGGCGAGACCGCTCGCCTCGATGACGATCACATCGAGCCCGGCGGCGGGCCGTGTGAGCTTGTCCAGGAACACGTCGAGTTCGCTCGCGTCGACGGCGCAGCACAGACAGCCGTTGCCCAGGGACACCGTGGAGTCGCCGAGCTGTCCGGCGACGGTCATGGCGTCGATCTCGATCGATCCGAAGTCGTTGACGATCGCGCCGATCCTGGTCCCCCGGCTGGTGCGCAGCAGATGGTTGAGCAGGGTCGTCTTGCCGGATCCCAGAAAGCCCGCGAGGACGACGACGGGGATCTGCGGCTTGCTCAAGGCGGTACCTCCGGGGGCTCACACGGGCGTGGCCCCAGGATATGGGCCGGTCAGAAGGGAGCCGGGAGCGGCTGCGGCGGGGGCGCACCCACGTAACGGGCCGCCGGTCGGATGATCTTGGAGTCCTCCGCCTGCTCCAGGATGTTGGCGCTCCAGCCCACGACGCGCGCGGCGCAGAACGTCGGCGTGAACATCTCGCGCGGCAGCCCGCAGAGCTCCATGACGACTCCCGCGTAGAACTCGACGTTCGTGTGCAGCTCACGTCCTGGCTTCAGCTCCGCGAGGATCGCCTCGACGCGTGACTCCACCTCGACGGCGAAGTCGACGAGTGGTCCCCCGAAGCTCTGTGCGATCCCGCGCAGCATCCGCGAGCGCGGGTCCTCCGTGCGGTAGACGGGGTGACCGAATCCCATGATCCGCTCCCCCGCGAGAACGCGTTCCCTGATCCACGGGTCGATGCGGTCGGGTGTGCCGATGGCGTCGAGCGTGTCGAGGGCCCGGCTCGGCGCACCACCGTGCAGCGGACCGGACAGCGCGCCGACGGCTCCCGTGAGGCACGCGACGACATCGGCTCCTGTGGAGGTGATCACCCGGGCGGTGAAGGTGGAGGCGTTGAACCCGTGGTCGACGGTGGAGATCAGATACTGCTCGACGGCGCGGGCGCGGGCCGGCTCCGGCTCCTGACCGGTCAGCATGTAGAGGTAGTTGGCGGCGTACGGCAGGTCCTGGCGCGGCTCGACCGGCTCGAGCCCCTGCCCGAGGCGGTGCAGCGCGGTGAGCAGGGTCGGTACGGCGGCGCAGGCGGCGAGTGCGTCCGCCCGGCGGCGCTCGGGGTCGAGGTCGTACACGGGGAGCATGCCCGCCGAGGCGCCCAGCAGGGACAGCGCCGTGCGGAGTCCGGCGAGCGGGCCGGAGGCGGAGCCGGCGCGCGCGATGGCCGGCAGTGCCGCCTTCACCTCCCCGGCGAGCCCGCGCAGCGAGGCGGTGTGTGCGACGAAGGCCGCACGCTCGGCGGCGTCCGGGAGCCTGCCGTGGAACATCAGGTGCCAGACGTCCTCGAAGGTGCCGCGCTCCGCCAGTTCGACGGCCGAGTACTGGCGGTAGTGGTAGAAGCCCTCACGTCCGCGGACGTCCCCGAGCGTGGTGTCGGTGACGACTACGCCGGCGAGTCCGCGCGGTACGGCCGGGTGTGCGGTGGGTGCGCTGATCGGCATGGTGCTGCCCTCCCTCTTTCCTGCTTGCACTGTCCATGCTTGACTGGATCACTGTCAATATTGATTGAATCAACATGGATAGGGTCTCTGTCATGACGGATCGCCCACCCGCCGAGAGCCGGCCCACCGAACCGCGCCTCACGACCCGCGAGGCGGCCGAGCGTCTCGGGGTGAAGCCCGAGACGGTGTACGCGTACGTGAGTCGTGGCCAGCTGACCAGTCGGCGCGGTGCCAACGGCCGTGGCAGCACCTTCGACGCCGCCGAGGTCGACGCTCTCGCGCGCAAGGGCAGGCGGGACGCCCAGCCCGCCGGCGACCTGGTGTTCCGCACCGGCATCACGCTCATCGAGCAGGACCGCTATTACTACCGCGGGGTCGACGCCGTCGAACTCGCCGACCGGTACATGTACGAAGAGGTCGTGGGGTGGCTGCTGACGGGCCGTCTCGAGCCCGGCCGTCGGTTCGTCACCCCGCGCGAGCCCCTCGAGGCGGCCCGCGACGCGGTCCGCGCGCTGCCCGGACACGCCTCGACGATGGACCGGCTGCGCGTCGCCGTCGTCGCCGCCTCCGTGACCGACCCGCTGCGTTTCGATCTCGACCCGGAGATGGTGGTGGGCACCGGCACCTGCCTCATCTCGACTCTCGTCGACGCAACGCCCGTGGTGGGTCGCAACCACCGGGGCGAGGGCCCGCTCGCCTGGCGGCTGTGGCCCCGTCTCACCGACCGGCCGGCCGACGAGGCGGTGCTCCGAGTCCTGGACAAGGCGCTGTGCCTGCTCATCGACCACGACCTCGCCGCGTCCACGCTGGCCGCCCGGGTCGCCGCGTCCGCCCGAGCACACCCCTACGCCGTTGTCTCCGCCGGGCTCGGAGCGCTGGAAGGGCCGCTGCACGGCGCCGCGAGCGGGCTCGCCCACCGGATGCTGACCGAGGTGCTCGAGCGGGGCGGCGCCGCACCCGTCGTGGCGGACCATCTGCGGGCGGGCCGCCGGGTGCCGGGGCTCGGCCACCGCCTCTACGCCGGCCGGGACCCGCGCGCCGAGGCGCTGTTCGCGGCCCTCGAGGACGTGCCGCAGGCACAGCCGGCCCTCGCGGCCGCCCGGGACGTGGTCGACACGACCGCCCGTCACACCACGCTGCACGCCAATGTGGACCTGGCGCTCGCCGTGCTGTCGGTGGCGTCGGGGATGCCCGCCGATGCCGGGGAAACGGTCTTCGCGGTGGCGCGCACCGCGGGCTGGATCGCGCACGCACTGGAGGAGTACGCGGAGCGGCCGCTGCGCATGCGCCCCAGCGGCCAGTACAACGGCCCCCGCCCGCCCCGGCCGCTGCCCTGAGGCGCGCCGACCGAGAGGGTTCGGCCCGCGGCCGTCACGTCCGCAGCCACACCGCGGTGTCACGCGGCAGTCGGCCGCCGGCGTCCAAGGGACCGCTGGCGAGCAGCACACGGGCGGGCGCCGGCAGTTCGGCGGGCTGCACGGCAAGGTTGACGACGCAGACCAGACCGTCGGTACGGGCGAAGGCCAGCACCCCGGGCGCGGCCGGCAGCCAGTGCAGCGGCCCGTCGCCGAAGCCGGGCAGGGCGCGGCGCAGCCGCAGGGCCTCCCGGTACAGCGCCAGCATCGAGCCGGGGTCGCCGGCCTGCCGGTCCGCCGCGTACGCCGACCAGCCCTCGGGCTGCGGCAGCCACGGTTCGGTCCGTGAACCGAAGCCGCAGTAGGGGGCGTCGGCGTTCCACGGCAAGGGGACCCGGCAGCCGTCCCGGCCCGGGTCCGTGCCGCCGGACCGGGAGTACATCGGATCCTGTATCCGCTCCGGCGGGATCTCGGCCTCGGGAAGCCCGAGTTCCTCGCCCTGGTACAGGTAGACCGACCCGGGCAGCGCCAGCGTGAGCAGGGCCGCTGCCCTGGCCCGGCGGGTGCCGAGCGCCAGGTCGGTCGGAGTGCCGAACGCCTTGGCGGCGAAGTCGAAGCCGGTGTCCTCACGTCCGTAACGGGTGACCGTGCGGGTGACGTCGTGGTTGCACAGCACCCAGGTCGCGGGGGCGCCGACCGGCGCGTGCTCGGCGAGGGTCTCGTCGATGGTGCGGCGCAGCCGCTCGGCGTTCCAGGGGCTGCTGAGGAAGTTGAAGTTGAAGGCGGTGTGGAGCTCGTCGGGGCGGAGGTAGCGGGCGAAGCGCTCGGAGTCCGGCAGCCACACCTCCCCGACGAAGATCCCGCCGTACTCGTCGGCCACCGCCCGCCAGGAGCGGTAGATGTCGTGGAGCTCGTCCCGGTCGATGTAGGGGTGCGGGCCCACGCTCTCAACGAAGTCGGGCAGCTCGGGGTCCTTGGCCGGCAGCGCCGCGGAGTCGATCCGTACGCCCGCGACACCCCGCTCGAACCAGAAGCGCAGCACCTCCTCGTGCTCCCGACGGACGTGCGGGTGGGCCCAGTTGAGGTCGGGCTGCTCGGGTGTGAAGAGGTGGAGGTACCACTCGCCGTCCTCGACCCGGGTCCAGGTGCTGCCGGAGAACTGGGAGGGCCAGTCGTTGGGCGGCAGTTCCCCGTTCTCGCCGCGGCCGGGGCGGAAGTGGAACAGCTCGCGCTCCGGGGCACCCGGTCCGGCCGCGAGCGCGGCCCTGAACCAGGCGTGCTGGTCGGACACATGGTTGGGCACGATGTCGACGATGGTGCGGATGCCCAGCCCGCGGGCCTCCGCGATCAGCTTCTCCGCCTCCGCCAGCGTCCCGAAGGCCGGGTCGATGGTGCGGTAGTCGGCGACGTCGTAGCCGCCGTCGGCCAGTGGCGAGAGGTACCACGGGGTGAACCAGATCGCGTCGACGCCCAGTTCCGCCAGGTACGGCAGTCTCGCCCGTACGCCCGCGAGGTCTCCGGTGCCGTCGCCGTCGCCGTCGGCGAAGCTGCGGGGGTACACCTGGTAGATGACGGCGTGGCGCCACCAGTCGTCGGTGGGGTGCGGATGACGGGCCGGGTGAAGGGCTGCCACGTGACGGTCCTTTCGGGCGGGTGGGACTCCACCGCCGACCCGGAAGCGGGGCGTCCGGTACGGGCCGGCGGCGGAGACGTGATGGACGGGCGGCCCGGCGGTGCGTACTCAGCCCTTGAGGCCGCCTGCCGTGAGTCCGCTCATGATGTTGCGCTGGAAGATCAGGAAGATCAGGAGCGTCGGCACGGACGCGATGGTGAGCGCGGCGATGAGAACGTTCTCCGGCACTCCGGCGGAGAGCGAGTAGATGCCGACGTTGAGGGTCTGTTTTGTCGGGTCTGGCAGGGTGAGCATCGGCCAGAGGAAGTCCTTCCAGACGCCGACCACCGCGAAGATCGAGACGACACCCAGGATCGGCCGGGAGATCGGCAGGACCACCGACCACAGGATGCGCATCGGCGAGGCGCCGTCGATCGAGGCGGCGTCGAGGAGCTCCCGCGGGATCGAGTCGAAGAACCTCTTGAGCAGGAAGATGTTGAAGGCGTTGGTGACGGACGGGAGCCAGATGGCCCAGGGCGAGTTGAGCAGGTTCCGCTCGACGACCGGCACGTCCAGCACCGTCAGGTACTGCGGTACGACGAGCACCGTGGCCGGGATCATCAGCGTGGCCAGCATCATCGCCAGGATGGCTTTGCCGAGGACGGGACGCAGTCTGGAGAGCGAGTAGGCGGCGGCCACGTCGAAGACGAGTTGGAAGGCGAGCGCGCCGAAGGCGTAGTAGAGCGTGTTGAACAGCAGCCGGGACAGGTCCATGACGTCCCAGGCCCGCGAGTAGTTCTGCGGCTGGAGCGACTCGGGGACGAGGGTGGGGGGCGACTGGACGATCTCCTGGGTGGTCTTGAGACCTCCGGTGACCATCCAGTAGAGCGGGCCGAGGAAGACCAGCGTGAACAACCCCACGACCAGGACGAAGGTCACCCAGTACAGGATCTTGCCGCGGGGCCTGGCCAGTTGGGCAGGTGAGATGAGCGTGCGTGTGGACATGTGTCGTCTCCCAGCGCCCTAATCGTCGTCGCTGCCGCGGTTGAGCCGCACGTACGCGGCCGAGAACCCGGCGAGCAGCACGAGCAGGACCAGTCCGAGCGCGGCCGCGCTGCCGTAGTTGTTGAAGTTGAAGGCGTACTGGTAGATGAGGTAGACGACGGTCGTGGTCGAGCCCTCCGGGCCGGCGCCGTTGGTGAGCAGGAACGGCTCGGTGAAGACCTGCATCGTCGCGATGATCTGCATCAGCAGCATCACCGACAGGATCAGCCGGGTCTGTGGAACGGTGACGTGCCAGATCTTGCGCAACAGGCCCGCCCCGTCGAGCTCCGCCGCCTCGTAGAGCTCACCGGGGATGCTCTGCAGTGCTGCGAGGTAGATCAGCGTGGCGCCGCCCATGTTCATCCAGGTGGCGGCGATGACCACGGAGAGCATCGCGGTGTCCGGGTCCTGGAGCCACTGCTGCTGCGGCAGGTGCAGGAAGGCCAGGAACTCGTTGAGCAGTCCGTGCCCCGGGTCGTACAGGTACTTGAAGAGGAGGACGGAGGCGACGGGCGGCAGCATCACCGGCAGGTAGACCAGCAGGCGGAGATAGCCCTGGGCGTGACGGAACTCGTTCAGCACGAGGGCCACGGCGAACGGCACGGCGAAGCCGAGCAGCAGCGCGAGCGCCGTGAAGAGGAGGGTGTTCTCCCACGCCTGCCAGAAGGCCGGGTCGTTGAAGACGGTGGTGAGGTTGGACCAGCCGGCCCAGGTGGTCCGCCCGTCCTCGGTCTTCTGGAAGGCCAGGAGGAACTCCCTGACCATGGGGTACCACGAGAAGAACGAGAAGCAGAGCACGGCGCCCATCAGGAAGCCGTGAGCGGTGAGATTGCGGCGCAGGGCCCGCTTGAGGGACCCGCCCGGCGGTCTGCCGCCGTGTTCTCCGGGCCGGGTACGGCGGGGCTCGGCCGCCTTGGCGGTCGACAGGGTGGGGGCCGACATCGTCGCTCCTTGCTGCTGTCGGGGCCGGACACTTTGGCCCCGCGTCGGCTACTGGTTGGCCAGGATCTGGTTGACCTGGGACTCGGCGGTTGCGAGGAGCTCGGTCACGTCCGCGTCCTTGTTGGTGAGGATTCCGGACATCACGTTGTCGAGGACCTTGTAGATCTCCTGGGCCTTCGGCGGCTCTGCCTTGCCCTTGACCGGGTTGTCCATGAATGCCTTGAAGTTCTCCACCGGCATCGTGGCGTGCTGGGTGCGGGCAGCGTCGTCCTCGGCCTTGGTGTCGTTCAGCCAGAAGTTCGGCTGCGGAAGACCGACGGGCAGCTTGTCCGCCTTCCTCCGCTCCCAGTCGAACTGGCCTTTGCCGGCGGTGAGCGTCTGGAAGTTCAGCCAGGCGACGGCGGCCTTGATCTTGTCGGACGAGATGCCCTTCTTGACCATGTAGCTGTTGCCGCCGAAGAGGGTCGCCTTCCCACCGGGGATCGGCCCCATGCCGAAGTTCTCGTACCGGGCGCCGAGTTGCTGGACCATGTAGGTCACGTCGTCGGGGGCGGCGAGGAACATACCCAGCTTGTCGGACGCGATCTGCTTCTGCAGGTCGCCCCATTTCAGCAGCTGCGTCTTGCCCATGCTGTCGTCCTCCCAACGCATGGCGTGGAGGTTCTCGGCGACCTGCCTGCCGAGCTCGTCGTTGAACGCGGCCTTCTCCCCGCTCGCGTCGACGATGTCCCCACCCAGGCTGTACATCTGGGCGGTGAAGTGCCAGCCGCCGGTGTTGGCGGCGCTGTACTCGCCGAAGCCGGCGATTCCCTCACCGAGGGCGGCGATCTTCTTCGCCGCGGACCGCACGCCTTCCCAGGTCGTGGGCGGGGTGTCCGGGTCGAGGCCGGCCTGCTGGAACAGCTTGCGGTTGATCAGCAGGCCCATGGTGTATCTGCTGGTCGGCAGACCGTAGAGCTTGCCCTCGTGCTTCAGGGAGTTCAGCACGTCGGGGTCGATGTCTCCGAGCGCGGGGACCGATCTCTTGTCGACGTAGGCGCTGATGTCGGCGGCTCCGTCGTTGTCGAGCACCTGCTTCAGATCGGTGAAGTACGTGTAGAACACGTCCGGTTGCGACTTGGCCTTCAACATCGCGGTGAAGCGGGGAGGTTCCAGACACTGGCCAGGGGTGGAGCGGCCCTCGATCCTGATGTTGGGGTACGTCCTGTTGAACTCCTTGACGTCCTCGTTCCACTCCTTGCGCTCGGCCGCCTTGGCAGTCGGCGGCATGCAGTCGATCGTGAGCGTCAGCTTCGTCTTCGGATCCAGAGGCGCCGACGGGTCGGACGAACCACTGCTGGACTCGGGCTCGTTGTCGCTGCTGCTGCTCGTGCCGCAGGCGGCCAGGGCGGTCAGGGCGAGCACGGAGACGACTGCGGTCGCTGTGGTGCGACCGGCACGGCGGAACCAGGCACTTCGCATCGAAGGTCCCCTTCGGCATGAGCATGGAGGACCCGCGGCAGACATGCTGCGGGGCGCGGCACACTCAACCACCGTCGATAGATGCCCGCAAGATGTCGCGCAGATTCCGCAAAAGTTTGGCAGTCACTTGTCAGGGGCTGGAACGCAGAAAAGGGCGAGCGCCACGCACCACGCCCCTGGCGACCGACTACCTCGGCGCCTGGCCCGTCGAGCCCCGCACCACCAGCTCCGGCTCGAACAGCAGCTCACCGGGGGGCACCTCGCCACCCTGGATCTGAGCGGCCAGCAGCTCGACCGCCGCCCGCCCCATGGCCTCGATCGGCTGCCGCACGGTCGTCAGCGGCGGCTCCGTGCAGTTCATGAAGGCCGAGTCGTCGAAGCCCACCACAGAGATGTCGGCGGGCACGGCGAGCCCCCGGCGCCGGGCCGCCCGCACCGCGCCGAGCGCCAGCGGGTCGCTGGCGCAGATGATCCCGGTGACCCCCTTGTCCAGCAGCCGCGCCGTCGCCGCCTGACCGCCCTCCAGGGAGAACATCGAGCGCTCCACGAACTCGTCGGGCAGGCCGCCGCCCGAAGCCCCGGCCACGGCGCGCGCGGCCGCGAGCTTGCGCCGGGAAGGCACATGGTCGCCGGGCCCGAGGACAAGGCCGATGCGTTCGTGCCCGAGCGAGGCGAGGTGCCGCCACGCCTGCTCCACGGCGACGGCGTCGTCGCACGAGATGCAGGGGAAGTCGAGGCCCTCGATGGAGGCGTTGACGAGGACGACCGGGATCCTGCGCTCGGCCAGCAGACGGTAGTGGTCGTGCGGCGCGTCCGCCTGCGCGAAGAGGCCGCCGGCGAACACGACACCGGACACCTGCTGCTGCAGCAGCAACTCGACGTAGTCGGCCTCGGAGACGCCGCCCTTCGTCTGGGTACACAGCACCGGAGTGAGGCCCTGCTGGGCCAGCGCTCCGCCGATCACCTCGGCGAAGGCGGGGAAGATCGGGTTCTGCAGCTCGGGCAGCACCAGCCCGACCAGGCGCGCGCGTTCGCCCCGCAGCTGCGTGGGACGCTCGTAACCGAGAACGTCCAGCGCCGTCAGCACGGACTGCCGGGTGGCTTCGGAGACCCCCGGCTTGCCGTTGAGGACCCGGCTGACCGTGGCCTCGCTGACTCCTACCTTCTTCGCCACCTGAGCAAGTCGTCGCGTCATGCGCGCAAGGTTAGCGCAAGCCCTGCAAGCCGCTTGCGTCAGTGTCCTCTGACCGTCCCGCACCCGCCGACTACGGATTGATGTTGATATGCCCCTCCGGAACCCATGCATCGGTACCGGCGGCATCCTTCGCTCCGGTCGGGAAAACGAAAGCTGGCCGCAAGGCCCGCAAGCGGTTTGCGCCCTCGCGGAAATTTCGTAAAGCGGACCGCTCCGCTTACCGTTCCTAGGCATGAGTCCCGTACCGACCGCCCGCGCCCGGCGACGGCGGTTCGGCTGGCCGCAGCGGGTGTTCTCCCAGGTCCTGCTGATGCAGCTGACGATCGTCACCGGTGTCACAGCCCTGGTCACGGGCCTGTTCCTCGCCCCGCTCAGCGCCCAGCTCGACGACCAGGCGATGCGCCGCGCCCTCGCAATCGCGGAGACCACCGCGTCCCCGGAGCTCGCGGAGGAGCTGACCGGCTCCCGCCCGACCGCCGACGGCCCCGTGCAGGCCGACGCCGAACGGATCAGGCAGGCCACCGGCGCCGAGTACGTCGTCGTCATGGACGGCCGCGGCGTGCGCTGGTCCCACAC
Source organism: Streptomyces sp. NPDC006283 (assembly GCF_040613325.1). Lineage (NCBI taxonomy): Bacteria > Bacillati > Actinomycetota > Actinomycetes > Kitasatosporales > Streptomycetaceae > Streptomyces > Streptomyces sp. NPDC006283. The sequence continues at coordinate 17,183 of NZ_JBEXRZ010000027.1, forward strand.
CTCCCCGGCCCAGATCGGCCGTATCGTCTCCACCGACCCCAGCGAGGCGCTGGCCGGGCGGGACGTGATGGAGATCGACAGCGGCACCCTCGGCCGCTCGGCGCGCGGCAAGGTACCGCTGCGCGACACGGACGGCCGGATCGTCGGCGCGGTGTCCGTGGGCATCGAGTACGACAGCGTGCGGGCACGGCTGCTGGCGGCGATCCCGGAGCTGCTCGCCTACGCGGGCGGCGCGCTGGCCGTCGGCGCCCTCGCCGCCTACCTCATCTCCCGCAGACTCCAGCGGCAGACCCATGACCTCGCCTTCTCCGACATCTCCGCCCTGCTCGCCGAGCGCGAGGCGATGCTCCACGGCATCAGGGAAGGCGTCGTGGCCCTCGACGCGGCCGGACGCATCCGACTGATGAACGACGAGGCCCAGCGGCTGCTCGGGGTCGGTCCGGAGGCCACCGGACAGGCGCTGGACGAGGTGCTCGGCGAGGGACGCACCACGGATGTGCTGGCGGGCCGGGTGAGCGGCGACGACCTGCTGACGGTACGGGGCAGCCGGGTACTGATCGCCAACCGGATGCCGACCGACGACGGCGGTGCCGTCGCCACGCTGCGCGACCGCACCGAGCTGGAACAGCTCGGCCGGGAACTGGACTCCACCCGCGGGCTGATCGACGCCCTGCGCGCACAGGACCACGAGCACGCCAACCGCCTGCACACGCTGCTCGGACTGCTGGAGCTGGAGATGCACCAGGAGGCGGTCGAATTCGTCACCGAAGTCGTCGGGGTGCACCGAGCGACTGCGGAGCAGGTCACCGAGAAGATCCACGACCCGCTGCTCGCGGCGCTGCTCGTCGGCAAGGCGACGGTCGCCGCGGAGCGCGGCGTTTCGCTGCGCCTGGCGCCGGGGACGCTGCTGCCCGACCGCCTGGTGGATCCGCGCGGGCTGGTGACGGTGGTCGGCAACCTGGTGGACAACGCCCTGGACGCCGCCGCCGGCACGCAGGACCCGACGATCGAGATCGAGCTGCACGCGCAGGGACGCACGGTGACCTTGCGTGTGGCGGACAGCGGCCCCGGGGTACCGGCCGAACAGCGCGAGTTGATCTTCACGGACGGATGGACCACCAAGGAGCTGCCGGCTCACGGCAAACGCGGCCTGGGCCTGCCGCTGGTGCGCAGGTTCGCCGAACGGCAGGGGGGCAGCGCGGCGGTGCGCGAGTCCGCGGCCCAAGGCGCCGAGTTCTCCGTCGTACTGCCCGACGCCCTGACGGAGACCGGGGCGGTGGCGACGCACAGTCACGGCCACGGCCTCGAGCAGGATGGACGAGAGGACGGAGTGGTGGAGGCGGACGACGTACGAGAGACACGGCAGTCACGATGATCGACGTACTCGTCGTGGACGACGACATCAGGGTCGCGGAGATCAACGCGGCCTATGTCGCCAAGGTGCCCGGTTTCCGGGTCGTGGCGCAGGCCCATTCGGCCGCAGAGGCGCTCGCCCGGATCGCGGAGGTTTCGGTCGATCTGATCCTGCTCGACCACTACCTGCCGGACGAGAACGGCCTGTCGGTCGTGCGTGAGCTGCGCAGGCTCGGCCACCAGACAGACGTGATCATGGTGACGGCGGCGAGGGACGTGGCGACCGTCCAGGCGGCGATGCGCCACGGCGCACTCCAATACCTGGTCAAGCCGTTCAACTTCGCCGGACTGCGCGCCAAGCTGGAGGCGTACGCAACGCTGCGCCGCACCCTCGACAGCGGGGGTGAGGCCGAACAGGCCGAGGTGGACCGGATCTTCGGCACGCTGTCGGCCGGCTCCGTGGCCCCTGAGCTGCCCAAGGGGCATTCGCCGACCACGGCCGAGGTCGTACGGCAGGTGCTGCTGGCTGCCGAGGGGCCGCTCTCGGCGCAGGAGATCGCGGAACGCGCGGGGGTGAGCCGGCAGACCGCGCAGCGCTACCTGAAGCTTCTGGAACGGACGAACAGGGTGCGGCTGACTCTGAGGTACGGCGAGACGGGCCGCCCGGAACACCGCTACGTGTGGTCGGCGAGCGTCTGACGCGCCCGGTACGCCACGGGCGCCGGGGGCGGGGCGTCGGCTCGCACCGCACGTTCCGGTCACACCGCGCCGGCTCCGGTCAGCGACCGCACCTCCGTCTCGGCGTGCTTCGCCGCGTCCGGCGGCTCCGCCGAGGTGACCGTGCCGATCCAGCCGGCCAGGAAGCCCAGCGGGATCGAGACCAGCCCCGGGTTCTCCAACGGGAAGACATCGAAGTCCACACCAGGGAACAGGGCGCGTTCGCCGCCTGAGACGACGGGCGAAAGGATCACCAGCAGCACAGCCGGGACGAGTCCTCCGTAGACCGACCAGACCGCGCCGCGGGTGGTGAAGTTCCGCCAGAACAGCGAGTAGAGCAGGACGGGCAGATTGGCGGAGGCAGCGACCGCGAAGGCCAGCCCCACCAGGAACGCCACGTTCAGGTCGCGGGCCAGCAGACCGAGCGCGATCGCGACCGCCCCGATTCCGACCGCTGCGCCCCGCGCGACCGCGACCTCGCTGTACTCCTTCCGGCCGGAGCCCGCATCGCCGTCTGCCCTGCCCGGCTCCATGCCGCCGACGGGCGCCGGAGCGGAACGCCGACGCCGCAGCGAGGCGTAGAGATCGTGGGCGACCGAGGCCGAGGAGGCCAGCGTGATCCCCGCGACGACGGCCAGGATCGTCGCGAACGCCACGGCGGCGACGACCGCGAAGAGCACCGTGCCCCCGGTCGAACCCGCACCCCCGCCGAGGTCGAGGGCGAGCAGGGGCACCGCGGTGTTCCCCGAGGCGTTGGAGGAACGGACTTCGTCGGTGCCGAGCACGGCGGCCGCTCCGAAACCGAGCACAATGGTCATCAGGTAGAAGCTGCCGATGAGACCGATGGCCCAGACGACCGAGCGGCGGGCAGCCCGCGCGGTCGGCACCGTGTAGAAGCGGGACAGGATGTGCGGCAGTCCTGCCGTGCCGAGCACCAGTGCCAGGCCGAGGCTGATGAAGTCCAGGCGTGCGGTCCAGTCCCCGCCGTAGCGCAGCCCCGGTGAAAGGAAGTCCTTGCCGTGGCCGCTGTGCGCGGCAGCGGCGTTGAGCAACTGGTTGAAGTCGCCGTGGAATCGCGCGAGCACCAGCAAGGTCAGGGTGATGGCGCCCGCCATCAGCAGCACGGCTTTCACGATCTGGATCCAGGTGGTGGCTCGCATCCCCCCCAACGAAACGTAGATCACCATCAGGGCGCCCACTCCGATGACGGTCCACGAGCGCGCGGCCTCGCTCGTCCCGCCCAGCAGCAGCGCGACCAGGCTCCCGGCCCCGACCATCTGCGCCACCAGGTAGAGAACGGACACGGTGACCGAGGAAGTTCCCGCGGCGATCCGCACGGGCCGCTCGCTCATCCGCGCCGCGACGACGTCGGCCAGAGTGAACCGGCCGCAGTTGCGGACCAGTTCGGCGACCAGGAACAGCACGACCAGCCAGGCGACCAGGAAGCCGACGGAATACAGCATTCCGTCGTAGCCGTAGAGCGCGATGAGCCCCGAGATGCCGAGGAACGAGGCGGCCGACATGTAGTCGCCGGCGATGGCGAACCCGTTCTCCATCGGCGAGAACAGCCGCCCGCCCGCGTAGAACTCCTCGGCGGAACCATGCCTGTTGCGGCTCACCCACGTGGTGATACCGAGTGTGACCGCGATGAACGCGCAGAACAGCAGCAGTGCGAGCGCCTGATGGTCCCCGTTCATCGCCCGGCCCCCCTGGTCATCTCCTGGGTGTCCCATCGCAGGTCGAGCGCCGCCCGGTCCCGGCGCAGCCTGGCATGGCGCGCATAGGCCCAGGTCAGCAGGAACGTGGTGAGGAACTGGGCGAGACCCGCGACCATCGCCACGTTCACCGCTCCGGCCACCGGCCTGGCCATCAGAGCCGGTGCGGTCGTGGCGGCGACGACATACGCCAAGTACCAGACGAGGAAGGCGACGGACATGGGAACGACGAACCGCCGGTAGCGGGCTCGCACCTCCTGGAAGGCGTCGCTGCGCTGCACCTGGAGGTAGATGTCCCCGGCGCCCGGCCCGGCGCCGGGTAGGTCTCCGGAGGCGGGCGGAGCGCCGGAAGCAGGGGCTCCGGTGCTGTCCCGGTCGCTCCAGCCGGAGGCCAGAGCGTCGTACCACGGGTCCTCGAGCCGCATGGGGACCGCGTCCCGGCCTGCCTGCTTCTCCACGCTCAACTCTCCTTGCCGACGAACCGTTTCGGCCGCCTGCCCAAGGATGGACAGAGTGGGAAGATCCCGGACTCTTCTCTCGGTGGTCTTCACCCCATCAGGTGACGCTCGCTCCCGGAGGCTGCACGAGACCCTCGCGATAGGCATAACGGACCGCCTGGGCCCGGTCGTGGAGGCCCGCCTTCGCGAACAGGTTGTTGATGTGGGTCTTCACGGTGGCCGTGGAGATGCCCAGCCGCCGGGCGATGTCCGCATTGCCGAGGCCCTCCGCGATCAGGGTGAGCACCTCGCCCTCGCGGGCGGTCAGCCCGTCGGGCAGCCGGGGACCGGCAGGCAGCGGCTCCGCGGTGACCTGCTCGAGCAACCGCTGCTGGACAACCGGGGACAGCCCCGCGCGACCGGCGACGACGTCCTGGATCGCCCGCACGATCTCGTCCCCGTCGGCGTCCTTGGTGAGGTAGCCGCGTGCGCCCGCCCGCAGCGCCGGAAAGAGCGAGTCGTCGTCCGCGTAGGTGGTGAGTACGACGACCTGGGTGGCGGGGTGCTCAGCGCGGATCCGCCGCGTCGCCTCCACGCCGTCGACCCTGGGCATCCGCAAGTCCATCAGGACGACGTCGGGGGTCAGTTCGGCCACGAGCGCGATGGCCTCCGCACCGTCCTTGGCCGAGCCGACGACCTCTATGCCCGGCAGCAGCCCGAGCAGCATCACGATGCCCTCGCGCACCACCGCCTGGTCGTCGGCGACGATCACCCGGGCAACATGTCCGGTCATGCCGGCACCCGCAGTCGCACCACGAACCCCTCCCCCTCCGGCCCCGCGTCCAGGGTGCCGCCGGCCAACTCCGCCCGCTCGCGCATCCCCAGCAGACCGTACCCGGCTCCGGAAACCTTGAGCTCACCAGTCTTTCCGCGTGCCCCGAAATCCCGTACCTCCAGGCAGACTTCGCCCTCCAGGTAGGCGAGCACCATGCGCACCTCGGCTCCCGGCGCGTGCTTGCGCACATTGGTCAGAGCTTCCTGGGCCACTCTCCGCACGGCTTGCGAAGCCTCGGCGGGAAGCGGCCGCCGCTGCCCGGTGACCTCGGTCCGCGCGGCGTCGGCGGCTGTCAGCTCGCGCAGATAGTCCTCGACCGGCGCCATCTCTCCGCGCAGGGCCGACAGAGCCTGCCTCGTCTCGGCGAGTCCTTCTCTGGCCATGCCGCGCGCCGCCACCACCCGCTCCAGGATCTGGTCGCGGAAGGGCCCTTCGGGACCGCGCTCGATCTGCAGCCTCGCCGCCTCCAGGTGCACCATCTGAGCGGACAGGCTGTGCGCGAGCACATCGTGGATCTCACGGGCGATACGGGCCCGCTCGGCGAGCGCGGCGGAAACCGCCTCGGCCTCGCGAGCGGCCCGCTCCTGGGCGAGGAGCCGGAAGCCGGCGCCCCGCGCCTCCGCGTCCAGGCGCAGGGCGTAGCCCCCGAGCAGGACCGAGGCGAGCGTGGCAACAGCTCCCCAGTCGCTCCCGTCGGCCGTCGCGAAGCCCGGGGCCATGACCGTCACGACCGCAAAGGCCGCAGCGAGCGGCAGACGTTCCATGGACATGACGCACGCACCGATCCACAGCACCATCGCCGCCACGGGTACGTCCGCGAGGCAGGCTCCCCAGCCGACGGCCGCGAAGACGGCGACCAGCGCCATCGAGGGCAGCAGGCGGTGGGCGAGTGTCGTCAGGTGATAGCGGGCGCCTGCGGCCGCGCAGGCCGCGAAGGCCAGCGGGGGCAGCACGGCGCCCCAGCCGTGGAAGACGTCGGACGAGTACGCACTGATGACGGCCCACAGGGACAGGGCGGCGAGCAGGGCCATGTCGAGCGCCATCCGGGCTCGGGGGATGCCGAGGCGCGACAGCGCCTCCTGGCTGGGCCACTGGGCCCACTTGCCTCCACGCACGTCCGTCCCCCTCCGTCACGGCCGATGCTACGGAGGAGGCCGGCGCCACGGATCGGACCGGGGGTGGAGTCGTCGCCTCCACCCCCGGCTGGGCACCGCCTGAACGGCCGGGACGGTCAGGCGTCGATGCGCGAGCGGTCCAGGGTGGCCGCGGAGCTGGTGATGAACTCCTTGCGGGGCGCCACCTCGTTGCCCATGAGCAGGTCGAAGACCTGCTCCGAGGACTCCAGGTCACCGATGTTGATCCGGCGCAGGGTGCGGTGGCGGGGGTCCATCGTGGTCTCCGCCAGCTGGTCCGCGTCCATCTCGCCGAGGCCCTTGTAGCGCTGGATGGAGTCCTTGAAACGGATCCCCTTGCGCTGGTACTCCAGAAGCGTCTGCCGCAGCTCGCTGTCCGAGTAGGTGTAGACGTACTTCTCCTGGCCCTTCTTCGGCTGGATCAGCTCGATCCGGTGCAGCGGCGGCACGGCCGCGAACACCCGGCCGGCCTCCACCATCGGGCGCATGTAGCGCTGGAAGAGCGTGAGCAGCAGACAGCGGATGTGCGCACCGTCGACATCGGCGTCGACCAGCAGCACGATCTTGCCGTAGCGGGCGGCGTCAATGTCGAACGTCCGGCCCGAGCCCGCCCCTATGACCTGGATGATCGCTCCGCACTCGGCGTTCTTGAGCATGTCGGAGACGGACGACTTCTGGACGTTGAGGATCTTGCCCCGGATCGGCAGAAGTGCCTGGAACTCGCTGTTGCGGGCGAGCTTGGCGGTGCCGAGCGCCGAGTCGCCCTCGACGATGAAGAGCTCGCTGCGCTCCACGTCGTCACTGCGGCAGTCGGCGAGCTTGGCGGGCAGCGACGAGGACTCCAGGGCCGTCTTCCTGCGCTGCGCCTCCTTGTGCTGCCGGGCCGCGATGCGCGTACGGGCGGCCGCCACGGCCTTTTCGAGCACCGCTCGGGCCTGGGCCTTGGCGTCCCGCTTGGTGGACGTCAGGAACGCCTTGAGCTCCTTGGCCACCACGTTGGCGACGATCCTGTTGGCCGCCGACGTGCCCAGGACCTCCTTGGTCTGGCCCTCGAACTGCGGCTCGGCGAGACGGACGGTGACGACCGCGGTCAGGCCCTCCAGGGCGTCGTCCTTGACGATGTCGTCCTCGGCGACACGCAGCAGCTTGGCGGAGCGCAGCACCTCGTTCATCGTCTTGGTCACGGACCGTTCGAAGCCGGTGACGTGCGTGCCGCCCTTGGGCGTGGCGATGATGTTGACGAACGACTTGAGCGTGGTGTCGTAGCCGGTGCCCCAGCGCAGGGCGATGTCGACGCCGAGCTCGCGGGTGACCTCTGTGGGGGTCATGTGACCGCGGTCGTCGAGGACCGGGACGGTCTCCTTGAACGTGCCGTGGCCGGTGAGCCGCTGTACGTCGCAGACGGCCTTGTCCTGGGCCAGGTACTCGCAGAACTCGCTGATGCCTCCGTCGAAACGGAAGGTCTCCACGTTCTTGCCGTCGCCGCCCTCGTCGGACAGACCACGCTCGTCGTGGACGACGATGGTCAGGCCCGGCACGAGGAAGGCGGTCTGGCGCGCGCGCTGGTGCAGGGTGTCCAGGGAGAGCTTGGCGTCCTTGAGGAAGATCTGGCGGTCGGCCCAGTAGCGCACCCTCGTGCCGGTCCGGCCCTTGGGCACCCGCTTGCCCTTGCGGAGCCCGTTCGCCGGGTCGAAGGGGGCGTCCGGTCCCGACTCGGTGAAGATGCCGGGGACACCCCGCCGGAAACTGATCATGTGCGTCGCGCTGCCGCGGTCCACTTCCACGTCCAGGCGGGCGGACAGCGCGTTCACAACGGAGGCGCCGACGCCGTGCAGACCGCCGGAGGCCGCGTAGGAGCCGCCGCCGAACTTGCCGCCGGCGTGCAGCTTGGTCATCACCACCTCGATGCCCGAGAGCCCCGTCTTGGGCTCCACGTCCACGGGGATGCCGCGGCCGTTGTCCCTGACCTCGACGGAGCCGTCCTCGTGGAGGATCACCTCGATGTGGTCGCAGTGGCCTCCGAGGGCCTCGTCGACCGAGTTGTCGATGATTTCCCAGAGGCAGTGCATCAGGCCGCGGCTGTCGGTGGACCCGATGTACATGCCAGGGCGTTTACGGACGGCCTCGAGCCCCTCCAGAACGAGCAGGTGCCGCGCGGTGTAGTTGGAGCCGTCACGCTCTGCAGTCAGCAGCGCTGTGGAAGGCACGGACGTTTCGGCGGTCACGCGGTTCGCTCCTCGCTGAATTTCAGATGTGGCCAAGTGGGGTAGAGGCCGGGCGTCGGTCGCCGGTCAGAGCGTACCGAGGCCTGGTAGAGCCGATGTAGCGCCACCCACCTGATGCCTCATGCTAGTCCAGTGTCGTATGCATGTTCGATCCCTCGATTGGGTGACGTGCACATCACGTTCCCTTCGAGGCATGAACCATTTAGGCTCCGGGCACGTCCTCATGAACAACCGGCAACCCAGCCGGGAGGGCCAAACGAGACAAGCAACGCGAAATCCGTAGAGCGAAGCAATACGGCTCATTCGCCGCCAACCGGCAGCAGACAGCCACCTCGGGAAGAAGTTTCGAGGAAAAGCCACGAGCGGGAACGTTTTCGGCCTGGTTGGATGTTGACCCTGGTACGACAGCTCGTCGAGCTAGAGAAGAGGCGACGTGACTACTGTTCTGACCCCCGCGAGCCCGCTGACGGCCGCTGACCGCTGCGACCGCTGCGGCGCCCAGGCTTATCTGCGCGTCGTACTGATCAGCGGTGGTGAACTGCTCTTCTGCGCCCACCACGGGCGCAAGTTCGAGCCGGAACTCAAGAAGATCGCCGCGGAAATACAGGATGAGACGGACCGCCTGACGGCCGTGCCGGCCGACGCCGGTGAAGAGGATCACTGACACCTCACATCCCGACGAGCCAAGGGCCGGTTCCGGATCGGCCGACGGGCGGCCTCCCCTGAACACCAGGGGAAGCCGCCCGCTCTCGTTCGGTCACCGCCCCGGCGGTGCCCTCTGCCCAGCCGGTCAGTCCGCCTTGGCCAGCGGCGGGTCCAAGGCGGAGACCCTCGTGTAGACCCCCGGCCCGTCAGGCAGCCCACAGCCGCTCCCCCAGGACACCAGGCCGATCAGTCGGCCCTTGGCGATCAGCGGGCCTCCACTGTCCCCCTGACAGGCGTCGTGACCGCCCCGGGGGTCGCCGGCGCACAACATGGTGGCCTTCAGATACCTGCTGCCCTGCCCGCCGGGATACGCCTTCGCGCATGTCTCGTCGGGCAACACCGATACCGGCGCCGCCCGTAGCGACGGCGAGTAGCTGCCGTCACCCTTCGTATCGCCCCAGCCGTAGACCGTGGCGGCGGTCCCCACCTCGATCGCGGCGTCCTTTGCTTCCGCCACCGGCAGCACATGGATCTTGGGCAGCGCCTTGGACAGGGTCAGCAGTGCCATGTCGGGACTGTTGGCGACGGGGTCGTAGTCGGGTGCGATCCAGGTGGCCCGCACAGGGACCTCCTGGCCTCCCTCACCGGCCAGTTCCGAGCGGCCGACGATGACCCTGAGGTCGGTCACGGCGGCGGGCTCCTTGCCCAGGACGGCGGTGCTCAGGCAGTGGGCAGCCGTCATCACCTTGGTCGGCGCGACGACCACACCGCCGCAGAACTGTCCTCCGCGCGTTGGGCCGAACCGGTCAACGCTGGACAGGGCGACGACCCAAGGGCTGTCCTCGGCACGCACCTCGTATCCGCCGATGACCACGCTGTCCGCGGCGGCGGGAAGAGACATCGCCAGTGGTGGCCCGACCACTGCTGCGATCAGGGCCAGCACCCTGGCCGGGCCTCGGGCGGTAGGGCGACGCATACGGCCTCCTGACTCTGCGTGAATCCAGTCAACTCAGAGTCGACCAGCCTGCCACCGTACGCACCCGCTCCACTGGACGAAGGGCCCGACCTGCAGGGTGAAGAGCCGGCCCCACATGGCGAAGGGCCCGACTCCCTCGGGGGAGCCGGGCCCTTCGAACGCCGTGCGCCTGGGTGCTGCCCGGACTCTGCCGGGCGGCGGGCGACCTAGTCGAGGTAGTCGCGCAGCACCTGCGAACGCGAGGGGTGACGAAGCTTCGACATGGTCTTGGACTCGATCTGACGAATACGCTCACGCGTCACGCCGTAGACCTTGCCGATCTCGTCCAGCGTCTTCGGCTGCCCGTCCGTGAGACCGAAGCGCATCGACACGACGCCCGCCTCACGCTCGGACAGGGTGTCGAGCACCGAGTGGAGCTGCTCCTGCAGCAGCGTGAAGCTCACCGCATCGGCCGGGACGACCGCCTCGGAGTCCTCGATGAGGTCACCGAACTCGCTGTCGCCGTCCTCGCCGAGCGGGGTGTGCAGCGAGATCGGCTCGCGGCCGTACTTCTGGACCTCGATGACCTTCTCGGGGGTCATGTCGAGCTCCTTGGCCAGCTCCTCCGGGGTGGGCTCACGGCCCAGGTCCTGGAGCATCTGGCGCTGGACGCGCGCGAGCTTGTTGATGACCTCGACCATGTGCACCGGGATACGGATGGTGCGGGCCTGGTCGGCCATGGCACGGGTAATCGCCTGACGGATCCACCAGGTGGCGTACGTGGAGAACTTGTAGCCCTTGGTGTAGTCGAACTTCTCGACCGCGCGGATCAGACCGAGGTTGCCCTCCTGGATCAGGTCCAGGAAGAGCATGCCGCGACCGGTGTAGCGCTTGGCCAGCGAGACGACCAGTCGGAGGTTGGCCTCGAGCAGGTGGTTCTTGGCGCGGCGGCCGTCCTCGGCGATGATCTCCAGCTCGCGCTTGAGCTTCGGCGCCAGCTTGTCCGAGTTCGCCAGCTTGTCCTCGGCGAAGAGGCCGGCCTCGATGCGCTTGGCGAGCTCGACCTCCTGCTCGGCGTTGAGCAGCGGGACCTTGCCGATCTGCTTCAGGTAGTCCTTGACCGGGTCGGCGGTGGCACCCGCGACGGCGACCTGCTGCGCGGGAGCGTCGTCCTCGTCGTCGTCGGAGAGAACGAAGCCCTTGTTCTCGCCTTCGGTCTCCTCTTCGTCGCCCTTGCCGCCCGGCTGGACCTCGTCGAGCAGCTCTTCGCCCTCGACGGCCTCGTCGGAGTCCTTCTTGGCGGTGGTCTTCTTGGCCGCCGTCTTCTTGGCGGTGGTCTTCTTGGCCGCCGTCTTCTTGGCGGTGGTCTTCTTCGCGGCCGCCTTCTTGGGGGCGGTCTCGGAGGACTCGTCGGCCGGGACCTCGACGGTCTCGGCCGTCGGGGCCGCGGTGGCGGCGACGGTCTTGGCCGTGGCGGTCTTGGCCGCGACGGTCTTGGTGGCGGTGCGCTTTGCCGGGCTCTTCGCTGCGACGCTCTTGCGGGCGCGCTTCGGCGACTCCGCTGCACTGACCATCAGCGTCACACCCTCTTCCTCGAGGATCTGGTTGAGGCTGCGCAGAACATTCTTCCACTGGGTTGGCGGAATCTGGTCAGCCTCGAAGGCCCGACGCACGTCATCGCCGGCGATCTGCCCATCAGCCTTTCCCCGCTCGATGAGCGCCATCACAGACTCGGACTCGGCGATCTCCGGCGGGAGCGTACGGGATGTGCTGGCCGACACGAACAACCTCTCGGAACGATGGAAACGGCTTCCGGCCCCACCCATGATCGGGCCGGAGCCGACGACCACCGGGTTGCGGATGTACCGGTGGCGCGGGCGGAACCCAGGAGCTCTCACAGCGCCCTTTGCGGCGGCTGTATTCCCTCCTCGGCTGTCACCTCTTAGGTCATCGCGCTGTTTCGAGGAGCGTTACGCCCAATCCACGTGGCCCGAGTCACACCCCAAATGCCATGAATCAGTCATACAGGCGGTTTCCCCCACAACATGTCGCCGAATCCCGTCGGAATCCGGCGACATGCGACCGTAACGCCTGCGCACTCCCCGACCGCCGCCGCGGTCAGTGCTCACGCGGCGCGGGAACCACTCGCTCCACTTCCGGGTGAACCGTGAGCAGCTGCCGCATGGCGGATTCCGCGGCGTGAGCGTCCCCGGAGGCGAGGGCGTCGGCGATGCGGGCGTGGTGCGCCAGGGAGGCCTCGGTGGGGCGGTCACAGCCCGTGGCCGGACCGCCGGAGACCTGGAGGGCCGCCGAGACGATCCCCGACAGATGCTCCAGCATGCGGTTGCCGGCGAGCTGGATGAGCAGGGAGTGGAATTCGGCGTCGGCTCGCGAAAAGGTGAGCCCGTCACCCTGGGCGAGGGCGTGGCCCATGATCTCGACCATGTCGCCGAGACGCTGCTGGACGTCCTCGCGCCCGTGCCCGGCAGCGAGCCGGGCGGCGAGCGGCTCGATCGTCCAGCGCAGCTCGCTCAGCTCGCGGCGCTGGTCCTCCCGCTGCGGGCCGAAGGCGCGCCATTCGATGATGTCGGGGTCGAGCAGATTCCAGTCACTGACGGGCCGGACGCGGGTTCCGACGTTGGGCCGGGCACTGACCAGGCCCTTGGCCTCGAGAACGCGCAGCGACTCGCGGACGACGGTGCGGGAGACCTCGAAGCGCTGGCCGATCTCCTCGGGGACGAGCGGGCGATCTGCGCCCAAGTCGCCGGAGACGATCATCTGGCCGAGCTGCTGGACGAGTTGACCGTGCAGGCCGCGGCCCCGACTGCCTGTCGCGCGGCGGCCGACCCGGCCCAACTCGCCGTCGGAGCCGTCCCACGAGGGGGGGCCGACGCGGTCGGAGACGGGCGGCTCCGCGAAGCCGTATCGATCGAGTTCGCCCGGGCCGGCGAGACCGGACTCGGTGGGGCGGGCGGAGGTCATCATGGTGTGCGCAAGGGTACTCACGCATCCTTTGTCGGCCTGGCTTCCGAGCCCCTTGAGGTCTTTGGTGAAAAGCACACGAAAGGGTGATCGGCACCCGCCCCACAATTGACGCCTTATCGGAAGGAATCAGGCATTCCCCAAGAGGTGGTGGGCAGTTCGAGTTCAGTTGAACCGCCGCGATCACCGACAGCGCCGACGAGGGGCACGTATGGACACATACGCGCAGATCACAGCCGTCGACGGCAACGCCGTTGCCGCACCGAGAGGTTGGGCAGGCAGTCGCCGGGGGCCCGCGGGAGAATGATCCGCTTGTCCGGGCAGCGCCAACCCGGGTTGCCTCAGCAGCCTGCCGGGGGCCCGCCACCGAACGGGCTGTCGTACGACAAGCACCCCTGTACGAGCACGCCATCCTCACCGGCACCGCGGGCGCAGCAGGCATGCGAGAGGGACCCCGGTGGCCCGGCGGATCCACCCTGGCACGGCAAGTGGGACACAGGGCGGCCCAACCGATCGCGGTGGCAGGCCAGTTCTCAGCGGCCGCACCCAAGTCCCGGCTGGACACGAGAGGCAGGGCATGGACATCAACGGCCGCGGTGGCGGCGTCGAGCCAGTTCATCGCCCCGGAATGCGGGCCCATCGGTCGCGGCACTCAGCGTCCACTGCGGGCCGGCGGGCGGCGGGCGACCCGGGGGGCCGCCACGTCGCCGAGGAGGGTGCCGAGCAGGATCGTCGACGGCGGACAGGCGCTCCCCGCGGCAGGTGCGGGTGAGTCCGACGGCCTGGAGCATCGCTTCTCTCGCCTCTCTCGCAGAAGGGTGAGACCGCTCAGCGACAGCAGGGGTACCGCAGTACGATAACGCGACATTTCAGACTTTTTATGCATAGCTCGCAGTCCCGGGTGTCAGCCCGGCCCGCTCGACGCGCCCACGGTCGTTCCGCTCCGCGTTCCAAATCCGTCGTACGGCGCGGAACAGCAGCCCCGCGCCCGCTGCTCGATCAGACCTCGGGGCGCAGCATCGGCGGGTTCAGCACCGTGGCGCCGCCGGCCCTGAAGAGCTGGGCAGGGCGCCCGCCCTGACGGGTCGTCGTCCCGCCTGCCGGCACCAGGAAGCCAGGAGTGCCGGTTACCTTGCGGTGGAAGTTACGAGGGTCGAGAGCGACACCCCACACCGCCTCGTACACGCGCCGCAGCTCCCCCACCGTGAACTCCGGCGGGCAGAATGCGGTGGCCAGCGACGAGTACTCGATCTTGGAACGGGCGCGCTCCACTCCGTCGGCCAGGATCAGCGCGTGATCGAAGGCGAGCGGTGCCTGCTGCTCGTCTTCGCGCGGGAACGCGCCGCCCTGGGCGAGGAGCTCCTCGACGGGAGCCCAGCGGGCGCTGTTGGCGTCGCCGCCCGCACGGGGCGCCGGAAGGTCGGGCGCGAGCACGAGGTGCGCCACGCTCACCACCCGCATCCGGGGGTCGCGCTTGGGGTCGCCGTACGTGGCGAGCTGCTCCAGGTGAGCGCCGTTCCCGGGCGCCGGTGACGCGGGGTCGTGCGCGCACAGCCCCGTCTCCTCCGCGAGCTCGCGCGCCGCTGCCGCCGCCAGGTCCTCGTCGCCCCTGACGAAGCCTCCGGGCAGCGCCCACCGCCCCTGGAACGGTGGCTCACCGCGCCGCACGACGAGCGCACAGAGCGCATGCCGACGCACGGTGAGCACGACCAGGTCGACAGTGACGGCGAAGGGCGGGAAGGCCGACGGGTCGTAGGGCGACATGCCGCGATCATAGTCGTCTGCCTGACGATAAACACACCCGTCGCCACCTGCGACATCGGATTCCTCGATCGGCTGCGACGGCCCGCCGCCGTCGGTTCACACCCCCAACTGCAGCCCCTCGGCCGCCTGCTCGACCACCCCGAGACCCAGTCGGCCGATCCGCACCGCGAACGGTCCGCCCGCCACGGAGAGCCCCGAGAGACGGAGCGCGCCCAGCGGAGCACACCGCAATGGACGCAGGGCTACCGTCCGTGCCGGCGCATCGGGCCGGACGCCGGCGAGCGCGACGAGCAGCTGGATGCCCGCAGCGGCCGCCAGGGCGGCCGGCCTGCAGGCCGCCGGATGCGGCACCGGGACGCTGCCGGCCGTGCGCTGATGCCCCGCGAACATCTCCGGCAGCCGGTGTCCGAAGGCCGTCGAGGCGTCGACGAGTCCACGGAGCAGGGAGGAGGCTTCTTTCTCGTGTCCCGCGGCGGCGAGGCCCGTCACGGCGACGACCGTCTCGTGGACCCGTACGACTCCCGAGCGGTGGCCGAACGGATTGTGTCCCGGCTCGTTGCTGCCCAGACTGCGCAGTCCCCAGCCGCAGTCCAGCGCGGGCCCGCCCAACAGTCTGGCCAGCTGCTCCGTCTGTGCCTTGTCCAGCAGTCCGGGTGCCATGCGTCCTCCGCCGGTCAGTCCCGTGTCGAGCAGATGAGCCGCGGCGCTCCCCAGCGGGAGCACCGGCCGGCCGTCGGGCCCTCTGCCGGCAGCCGGACGTCCACCGGTCAGGTCGTCGATCCAGAGGTCGTCTCGGAAGCGCCGCCTCATGCCCCCCGCCCAGGCGCGCCACTCGTCGGCGCCCGGCCGGCCTGCAGCTTCGAGAAGGTCGGCGCCGAGCAGTGCGGCCCTGTGGGCATGGGCCTGGGTCTCTGTCCGCAGAAACCTCGAGCCGGGCGCCGGCAGCAGTCCGTCGTCACCGGCTGTCCGCCGCAGCCAGTGGAGACAGCGCTCCGCCGTGGGCAGCAGCTCGGCCAGGTCCCGCTCAGACAGACCCCAGCGCCATGCCTCTGCCAAAACCACGGGAAAGGCGAGGGTCGCCTCCGTGCCCGCGCAACTCGGGGGAAGATGGGGGCCCGCATCTCGGGAGGGGCCGGGCAGACGGCCGAACTCCTCTCCACTGCCGGTGTGTTGCGTGCGGGCGAGGATGCGAAGGGTGGATGCGGCGAGCCGGGTGGAGACCGGGAGCGCCATGCGCACGGCCCACAGAGCCTCGGCCGGTACCTGCCCGCAACGCCAGGGCACTCCGGCGGCAGGGATCGCGTCCCCCGGATACGCCGGGTCCCTGCACAGCAGGCCCCGGAGGTCGCCAAGACTGGTCTCGAGCAGAGCCGCCGACCGGTCGTCGTCGCCTTCCGCCCGGGCGTCCGGCAGGAAACCGCGGGATCCCCGGCCGACGGATCGCACCAGACGGTCGGAGCGGTCGCCGCGCTCGGAGCACACCCGGAGCTCGAGGGTGACCGCAGCACCCGGTGCCAGCTCCAGCTCCCACCGGAGCAGCCCCGCGGAGGCAAGAGTGTCGTGCGGCGGCGGCTGCGCCGTGATGATCGTCTGGGCACTGCCTCCGCCGTGACCGGCCGACCATCGCATGCCGTTCTCATGGACGTGCGCCGGCAGTTCGGGTCCCGGGCGGCCTGCCGCGACGGCCGCGAGATCTGCGAGATCGGTGCCGAGGGCGATCTCCACCGGGAGCCTGAGGTGTCTGACAGCGGAGCTGCGCAGCGTGATCCGTTCCGTTCCCTCGGCGTCGCGCGAACGCTCCACGGCGACCTCGGGATCGGGGCCGGCTCCGGACGGAGCGCGCACCACGGACGCGAATGATGCGAGTCCGGTCGACACGGATCTGCCCTGGACCGCCATCGGTTCCCGTCCGGCGATCCGCAGCCGGCAACGAGCCAGCAGCCGTCGTCCCGACCGGTAGACGCCCTCCAGTCCGCTGCCCGTGAGCTGCCCGTCCTCCGGCGAGATCGCCAGGCTGGGCAGAGCGACGCAGACGATCGCGCGGTGCATGGGCGGAAGACCGGGCAACGACGCGGACGCGGGCGGCATCGGCCCCCTCCGGGTCTGAGACCGCCTGTCGTCCGAGGCGGTGTGACGGCGAGATGCGCTGATGGCCATGAGTGGTCTGCTGTGCCTTCCGTGCACTCCGGACAGCCGTTGTGGGAACGACGGCACGGGTCGTACGACTCCGCCACGACCTTGAACGCTGTCGAAGCTGCCCTGGTCACGGCCTTCATCGTCCGCTCCTGGTGCCACGCTGCCCGCTGCGCCGTCGGGCGCGTGTCCGGGCCCGGGCGGCCGCTGTGCCGTTGCGGGGCCGGACAGGGGCACCGCTGCCGCGGGTCCGGGTGGAGGTCGTGCCCGGCTCGGCGGCGGACGTGTCGGCGGGACCGCTTCGGCGGCGCCGCGTCCGGGTCCGGGCACCGTCGGAGCAGGCCGGCGGCTCCTCAGGCCGGTCGTCCCGCTGCTTGCGCAGGCAGCGGCGCACGGTCTCCGGGTCCAGGCCCTCGTTGCACGCCTGGTGCAGGAGACGTGCGAAGACGTACTCGGGGTCGGCCCGCAGCGCAAGCCCCAGGGCTACGCGCGCCCCCGGCTCGTCGCCCATGGACCAGGAGACCCATCCGGCGAGGGTGAGGGGCGCGGCGGCGTGCTCCGCGTACGGGCCGACGCATCGGCGTGACAGGGCGCGCCAGAGCCTCAGCGCCGGTGCGGCTTCAGGTCCCTCCATCCATTGCGCCGCGCGGTCCCTGGTCTCCCGGTCCTGCAGGCCGAGGATCACCGCTGCGGCTTCCTCGTCCGCGACGAGCTTGTCGTCGGCTGCGTCGGGCCCGAGATCCTGGTCCCTGTGAGGTGTTCGTGCCAGACGGTCCAGCAGGCGGCCGGCCAGCGTCACGGTCTCTTCGGCGACTTCCAGCCGTCCCTGCACGTCGAGAATTCTGGGGGTCAGCGCGGCGCCCGCCTCATCGAGGGCCTTGATCTGATCCTCTGCGGCCGGGGCCGGTTTCGGTGCGTACCGCCCCTCCATCTCCCGGAGGCTTCCGCGGACCCGGATACCCGCATAGGCGGCGGCGGCGGCCATCACGGAGGTGCCCGACAGGGCGAGCGGCGTCCCGTCGGGCGGGCAGCAGCGCGTATCGGGACAGCAGTAGCTCCAGAAGCGACCGTTCGAGATGCACAGCGCCTCGTAGACGGGGACGTCGAGTGCGCCGCAGGCCGTGCGCAGTCGCTGTGCGAGCGGGCGCAGGCGCTCCATCACCCGCAGGCCCGTCTCGCCCTCGGCGGGATCCTGACAGAGAAAGACCACGATGCCGTCGGGACGTGGTCCGCGGCGCTCGCTGCCCTGGATCAGACACTCCGCGAGCTGCGAGGCGACGGGCGACCATTCGCGGGGCGAGCGGGGGATACCGAGCCGCAGCCGGCCGCCGAAGCGTCCGTTGCTGCCGTGCAGGGCGACGAGCACGATCGAATCAGTCGGATGGAATCCCAGCATGTACGGCAGCGCGTCGGCCAGTTCGGCGGGTCCGCGGAGCGTGATCTGCTGGTCGGTGCCGGGGCCGGTGAGGTCGTGGTGCTTGTTCATGCGACGACGGTCCCGCGACGGCAAGGACTCCGCGACCCCCTGTGGATAAGTTGTCCACAGGCTCGTGGGCTCGTTCGCGCTTTGTCGGTGCCATCGGGTTGCATGGTGGCATGACCAACGCAGACCGCGCGGAGCTCAGGGCTTCCGCCGATTCCGTACTGGCCCGGCTCGTCTCCGACACGTCGGGCCGGGCCCGGCTCCGCGAGGACCAGTGGCGGGCCATCGAGGCGCTTGTCGCGGACAAGCGCCGGGCGCTGGTCGTGCAGCGGACGGGATGGGGCAAGTCCGCGGTGTACTTCGTCGCCACGTCCCTGCTGCGGGCGCGCGGCAGCGGCCCCACCGTGATCGTCTCTCCCCTTCTCGCGCTGATGCGCAACCAGGTGGAGGCGGCTGCCCGCGCGGGCATTCGCGCGCGCACGATCAATTCCTCCAACACGGAGGAGTGGGAGACGATCCAGGCCGAGGTCGCGTCGGGTGAGGTGGACGTGCTGTTGGTGAGCCCGGAGCGGCTCAACAACCCTGACTTCCGCGACGAGGTGCTGCCCCGCCTGGCGGCGGCGACCGGGCTGCTGGTGGTGGACGAGGCCCACTGCATCTCCGACTGGGGCCATGACTTCCGCCCGGACTACCGCAGGTTGCGCACGATGCTCGCCGACCTGCCGGAGGGCGTCCCCGTCCTCGCCACCACCGCCACCGCCAATGCGCGGGTCACCGCCGACGTGGCCGACCAGCTGGGCACCGGGGCGGGTACGGACGCTCTCGTGCTGCGCGGGCCGCTGGACCGGGAGAGCCTCAGCCTCGGAGTGCTGCAGCTTCCGGATGCCGCCACCCGTCTCGCCTGGCTCGCCGACCATCTGGGAGAGCTCCCCGGCTCCGGCATCATCTACACGCTGACGGTCGCCGCGGCCGAGGAGGTCACCGCGTATCTGCGCCAGTGCGGGCACGCCGTGATCTCGTACACCGGCCGCACGGAGAACGCGGACAGGCAGCAGGCCGAGGAGGACCTGCTCGCCAACCGCGTCAAGGCGCTGGTGGCGACGTCCGCGCTGGGCATGGGTTTCGACAAGCCGGATCTCGGGTTCGTCGTGCACCTCGGCTCGCCCTCGTCCCCCATCGCCTACTACCAGCAGGTGGGCCGTGCGGGTCGCGGTGTGGAGCATGCGGAGGTCCTGCTGCTGCCCGGGAAGGAGGACGAGGCGATCTGGCAGTACTTCGCCTCGGTCGCGTTCCCTCCCGAGGAGCTCGTGCGACGGACCCTGGACGTGCTGGCGCAGGCGGACAGGCCGCTGTCCCTGCCGGCCCTGGAGCCTTTGGTGGAGCTGCGGCGCACGCGGCTCGAGACCATGCTCAAGGTGCTCGACGTGGATGGCGCGGTCCGACGGGTGAAGGGCGGCTGGACGACCACGGGACAATCCTGGTCGTACGACTCAGACCGGTACGCCTGGGTTGCCCGCCAGCGTGCGTCCGAGCAGCAGGCAATGCGCGAGTATGCGCGCTCGACCGAGTGCCGCATGGAGTTCCTGCGGCGCCAGTTGGACGACGAGGAGGCGGCCCGATGCGGTCGCTGCGACAACTGCGCCGGGGCACGGTTCAGCGACAAGGTGTCCGCCGCGGCTCTGGACGCCGCTCGCGGGGAGCTGGGCAGGCCGGGCGTCGACGTCGACCCCCGCAAGATGTGGCCGACCGGGCTGCCCGCTGTCGGCGTCAGCCTCAAGGGCCGTATCCCGGAAGGTGAGCTGGCCTTCACGGGGCGGGCGCTGGGGCGGCTTTCGGACATCGGATGGGGCAATCGGCTCCGTCCGCTGCTCGCTCCGCAGGCGGCCGACGGCCCGGTGCCCGACGACATGGCGGGTGCCGTGGTGACGGTGCTCGCCGACTGGGCCAAGGGGCCTGGCGGGTGGGCGTCCGGCGCCGTGGACGCACCGCCGCGGCCCGCGGGCGTGGTCACGGTCGCCTCCCGCAGTCGGCCCCGCCTGATCGGCTCCCTCGGCAGCCGCATCGCGGAGGTCGGCCGGATGCCTCTGCTCGGTTCCGTCGAGTACGTGCCCGAGGCGCTGGACGCCCGGATCTCCCGTACGAACAGCGCCCAGCGGGTGCGGGCACTGCATGAGACGCTCGTGGTGCCGCCTCACCTTGTGGAGGCCCTGGCCGCAGCAGGCGGACCTGTACTGCTTGTCGACGACTACTCGGACAGTGGCTGGACTCTGGCCGTGGCGTCACGGCTGCTGCGCAGGGCGGGTGCGGAGGGCGTGTTTCCGCTGGTCCTTGCCGTCCAGTCCTGACCCGGAGGGGTCGGGCGGGACGAGCCGGGGAAGGGATATGAGCGTCATACCCGCCGATTCCCGCCGGTGACGCCGAATTGCTCGTTGCCGCATCCCCATGCGGCAGGAAGAATTGGACTGCTCCCCGCACGGCCCGTCTTCGGTGTCGAGGGCCATGCCGTGGCGCGCCCTCACCCGACCCTGCCCGCATTGTGGGCGCGTATGCGAAGGGAGGACCGTGACCTTCGGATTCGCTTCGTCCGCAGCCACTTCGATCACCGCATCGGCCAACTCCGCCAACCGCCTTGCCCGGTTGCTCGAGCCGGCCGAGTGGGCAGCGGCCGGAATCCCGCTGCTGCGCAACCCGCGCGAAGTGGTCAGTGGACTGCATGCCCGCCATCGACCCGCACTGGCGACGGCTGTTGTCGCCGTGCTCGACCACGAGGAACGACTCACGGCCAGCGCGTCGTTCTCCCGGCGCTCCGCCGCTGTGGACGGCTGGGAGTTCCGTAACGCACTGCTCGCGCATCTGCGCCGTGTGATCCCGCACGACCTCCGGCTGCGTGCGCCGGTGCGCACCGCCGTGCTGCTCTACTGCCGTGACGGCGACGAGCGGTGGACGGAGGAGGACGGGGCGTGGATGTGGGGGCTCAGGGACGCCTGCACCCTGCACGGGCTGCGCTGCGGCGCGTACATCACGCTGACGCGTGGCGGTTGGCAGGTGCTGGGCGAGGGCCGCGGCGGCCGTCAGCCCAACTCCACGTCGGCGCCAGGCCGTTTGGGTGACACCGGCGCCGACGCGGACCCGATGCCCCTGCGCACGGCCGGGGGCGCCGTGGACGCGCTCCGTCGAACGGCGGCTCGCTGAAGGTCATCCGCCGGCTGCCCGCGGACCGGGCAGCCGGGTCGCGACCGGACCCTGGGGTCCGTACACGTCGTGCCGGTCAGACGACCGCGCCGAGCGCGGTGTTGATCTCCTGGGGGTCACCGCACACGATGAGGAGCGCCGCAGCCTTCTCCAGGGCGGCAGGCAGCGCGCGGGTGGCGGTGCCGTCCGGGCCACCGTTCAGCGCGACGACCACCACGGGGCGCTTCGCGGCGCGACCTGCCGAGGCGGCGCCCGCGTAGAAGACGTCGTCGCGGGCGTCGTGCTGTGCCCAGTAGGCGTTTTCACCGAAGGACAGTTCGTGCGCGGCCCACGGGTGCTGGTCACCGGTGGTGAGCACCAGGACGTCGCCCGGGGCTCGGCCGGAGTCGAGCAGCAGGTCGACCGCCTCGTCGGCGGCATCCAGCGCACCGCTCACGGGAGCGGGGATCAGCTGGATCTGCGGCGCGGAACGGTTCTCCGGACGGGCCGGCTGCGGCTTCGCGGCGGCACCGGACGTGCGCTGCGCGGGCGGTGCGGGCCTGACCGGGCCGGGACCCGGGCTTCCGGGACGCGGGGAGGCCGCGGACCGCGGACCGGGTACGGGACGGGGGGTCGGCGCGGTGCGGCCTGCGGCCGGAGTGACGCGGGGACCCTGGGCGCTCTCGTGAATCTGAGGCTCCTCGGGAATGAGAGGCATGAGTGGATGTCTATCAAATGCCGGTGCGGAAGGCATCGGCGGGTGGGCACAAAAGTGCGACCGGACCGTGGGCAGGGCGAGTTCAGAAGTCGAAGCCGAGCTGGCCCCCGCTTTCCAGTTCGGCCGCCACCGGCGAGACGCGGACCTTTTTGAGGTGCCGCCACCGGGGCAGCGAGTCGAGATACGCCCACGAGAGCCGGTGGTACGGAGTAGGCCCCAGCTCCCGCAGGGCTGCCTTGTGCACGGGTGAGGGATAGCCGGCGTTCTCGGCGAAGCCGAAGACGGTGAAGTCCTCCGGCAGTTGCGCCATCATCGCGTCCCTGCGCACCTTGGCGATCACCGAGGCCGCGGCCACGGCCACGCAGGACTGGTCGCCCTTGATGACCGTACGCACCTGCCAGGGCACTCCCAGGTAGTCGTGCTTGCCGTCGAGGATGATGGCGTCCGGACGCACCGGAAGGCCGTCCAGCGCCCGTACCGCAGCGAGCCGAAGCGCCGCCGTCATACCCAGGTCGTCGATCTCCTCGGGGGAGGCGTGGCCGAGCGCATGGGCCGTGACCCAGCCCTCGAGCAGTCCCGCCAGCTCCTCACGGCGCCTGGGGGTGATCAGCTTGGAATCGGTCAGGCCCACGGGCGGCCTGCGAAGTCCGGTGATCGCCGCGCACACGGTCACCGGCCCAGCCCACGCGCCGCGGCCGACTTCGTCGATGCCGGCGACGATCCTGGCGCCTGTGGTGGCTCTGATCGAGCGCTCGACTGTGTGGGTGGGTGGTTCGTAGGGCATGGCGCCAGCAAGGGTACGCCGCGCAGGGCTCCGGGTGACAACCGGATCCGTGTCACGGTCCGCCCGGCGCCTGCCGGGAACCGTACGGCCGGAGCAGCGGGACCATGACCCGGTCGATCATCTCCGCGATGTCCTTGTCGGGCCATTCGCTTCCGCACACCTTCGAGCGATACATCAGCAGGCCGGGGACCACATCGAGGACGAGCTCGCACACGGCGTCCGCCCGCACGTCTCCACGCTGGACACCGCGGTGCACCACCTCTCGGAAGAGCTGAGTGGACGGCTCGACGACCCGGTCGACGATCACACCGTGGAACCGTTCGGCGGTGGCGGCGTCGCATTCGTAAAGCACCGATCGAAGCGCCACCCCACTGCGGGAGAACATCGCGTCGCGCACCCGCCGGCACAGCTGGAAGAGGTCCTCCCGGACGCACCCGTGATCGACGGCCTCGTCCAGCGTCGGCAGCCCGGCCTCGAGCGCGTCGGCGACCAGATCCTCCTTGGAAGGCCAGCGCCGATAGACGGCCGCCTTCCCCGTCTGCGCCCCGGCGGCGACACCTTCCATGGTGAGCCCGCTCCAGCCGACCGTACTCAACTGCTCCAGGGCGGCGTCAAGGATCGCGCGCTCCAGCACGGGCCCTCGGCGGCGCAGCGGGACCGGTGGAGCCTGCTCGGTACCGGTCCAGCGCGAAGTGGCCATCGTCATATCTCCGTTGGGGACGGGAAGCTCAGTGAACGCTTGCGTTCACTGAGGGGGACTCTCTACGGTTGACGAAAAAGTGAACGCCTACGTTCACTAACTCGGCGGTGGGGGACTCATAGTGACAACCTCTCAGTTAACAGCACCCGTCCGGCCCGGTGCGGCCCGCAGGCAGGGACGCCCCGGCATCGCGCTCGCCGTGATCGCCGCTCTGCAGCTCATGGTGGTCCTCGACACCACGATTGTGAATATCGCGCTCCCGCACATCCAGGGAGCACTCGAGTTCACCACCACCCAGCTCTCCTGGGTGGTCAACGCCTACACACTCACCTTCGGCGGGCTGCTGCTGCTGGGCGGCAGGGCCGGTGACATCCTCGGGCGCCGCCGGGTGTTCGTCTTCGGGGTTCTGCTCTTCACCTTCGCCTCATTGCTGTGCGGGGTCGCCCAGGAGCCGTGGCAGATGCTCGCGGCCCGCGCACTTCAGGGCGTGGGTGGGGCGATCGCCTCGCCCACGGCGTTGGCCCTGATCACCACGACCTTCCGCGAGGGACCGGAGCGCAACCGCGCCTTCGGAATCTTCGCGGCCGTGTCCGCCAGCGGCGCGGCGATCGGGCTACTCGCCGGCGGCATGCTCACCGAGTGGCTGGACTGGCGCTGGGTGTTCTATGTCAACCTGCCCATCGGCCTCCTCATCGCCGCTCTCGCGCCCGTGTTCATCAACGAGTCCGAACGTAATCCGGGCCGGTTCGACGTGGCGGGCGCCCTCACCTCGACCGTGGGTATGGCGTCCCTGGTCTACGGATTCATCCGGGCCTCCGAGGACGGTTGGAGCGACGCGCTCACCCTCGGGGCATTCGCCGCGGCACTCGTCCTGCTCACCGCGTTCGTACTGACCGAACGCAAGGCGCGCGATCCGATCACACCGCTGCGGATGTTCGCCGACCGGAACCGGTCCGGCACATATCTGATCATGATGAGCCTCGCGGCGGCGATGTTCGGCATGTTCTTCTTCATCGTCCTGTTCGTGCAGAACGTGCTGGACTACAGCCCCATCGCCTCCGGCCTCGCCTTCCTCCCTGTCACGGTCATGATCGTCGCCGCGGCAGGACTCTCGTCGAAGCTGTTGCCGGTGCTCGGCCCCAAGCCGTTCCTCGCCGCGGGTGCGGTGCTCACGGGCAGCGGCATGGCCTGGCTGACCGCGATCTCGCCGGACAGCTCATACGTGGGCGGCGTGCTGGGCCCGATGCTGCTCTTCGGTTTCGGCATGGGGCTGGTGTTCGTGACGGCGACGCTGACCGCGGTGTCGGGCGTGGCGCAGCACGAGTCGGGTGCGGCGTCGAGCCTGCTCAACGCCACGCAGATGGTCGGCGGTTCCCTGGGCCTGTCGATCCTGATGACCCTCTTCGGAACGGCGAGCCGCAACGAGGCGGAGCGGCAACTCCCGTCGTTCCTCGCCGAATCGACCCCTGCGCAGCAGGAGGCCTTCGCCAAGACCCACGAGCTGCCTCCGCCCTGGGGACACCAGGTTCTCGCCGAAGGCATCGCCACCGCATTCTGGGCCGGGGTGGGCCTGGTCACGCTCGCTGTGCTGACCGCTCTCTTCGTGGTCCGGGTGCGCAAGAGTGATCTGGAGGCACTCAGCGGTACTGCGGGTCCCGGCGGTCACGCCGCCTGAGCCGAGGGGTACAGGCCGTGACCGGGGGCCGGCCTGTACCCGCTCCTCCCCCTCCGTCGCAGTCTGCCGCCCGCCTGACCGCCGAGGCCGGAGCACGCTCCCGCTGCGTTCCGCCCGCCGGAGGCCGGTGCAGCCCCTGCCGCGCCCGCCGAAGCCGGCCGAGCCGCAGTCAGCCGAGCCGGTCGGATCCCGGCAGCCAGTCCGGCAGTTCCTCGGTCCGCTCCAGCCAGTGGGCCGGCGGCTGCCCGGCCTTGCCCGCGGCGACCACTCCACAGGCGATGGCACACGTCGTATCGACGTCACCGCCGACCTGCGCGGTCGTCCAGAAGGTCTGCTCGAAGTCCCCGAGCGAGCGTGCCGCGGACCACAGCGCGAACGGCACCGTGTCATGGGCGCTGGTGCGCCGTCCGCTGCCCAGTACCGCCGCGACCGTACCGGCGTCGTTGTAGTCGAGCATGTCGCGTGCCCTGCGCAGACCTGCCCCCACCGCACTGCGCGGCACCAGGGCGATCACGCCGTCCAGCAGGTCCTCCGGCCCGGGCGGGCCGGCGGGGTTCGCCACCAGTGCCGCCGCCGCAGCCACGGCCATCGAGCCGACCACGGCCTCCCGGTGCTGATGGGTCGGATACGAGGAGATCTCGGCCTGGTGCGTGGCCTGCTCCGGGTCGTCCGCGTACCAGGCGCCGAGGGGCGCGATCCGCATGGCGGAGCCGTTGCCCCAGGAACCCTGGCCCTTGAACAGCTGAGCTGCCAGCTCCCGCCAGTCGCCCCCCTCCCGGATGAGACGGAGCAGCCGGTTGACGGCGGGACCGTAGCCGCGGTCGAAGTCGTGGTGTTCGGCGAAGGACCGGGCGAGGGCGTCCTGGTCCACACGGTGGTGCTCGACGAGCACAGCCAGGACCGAACAGGCCATTTCGGTGTCGTCCGTCCACTGCCACAGGGACGGCGGCAGCTCGCGCCGCTTCAGCAGCGGATAGTTGGAGGGAACGAAGAACTGGGAGCCAAGGGCGTCTCCCACGGACAGGCCGCGCAGGCTGTCCAGAGCGCGTGCGAAGCGCCGGGCGCGAGAGGAATCAGCGGTCATCTTCCTGCCACTCTATCCGGTGATGCCGTACGGCTCCGGAGTCCGCCACTGCTCGAAGGGCCGGTCCAGGGTGTACCGCCCGTCGTCGCCGAGCTGCAGTATGCGGGTCTCGCCGTTGCCCGGGTTGGAGAGCGACTCGAACTCGGCGACGGACCAGTGAAACCAGCGCATGCAGAACAACCGCATGGTCAGCCCGTGCGTGACCAGGAGCACGTTCGGCGGGTGATCCGGCGCGACGAAGCTCCGGTGCAGGCTCTCCAGAAACGCCCCGACCCGGTCGTACACATCGGCACCCGACTCTCCCTGGGCGAAGCGGTAGAAGAAGTGGCCGTACGCGTCGCGGTACGCCTTCTGCAGACGTACGTCCTCCCGGTCCTGCCAGTTTCCCCAGTCCTGCTCCCTGAGCCTCGGCTCCTCCCTGATCCGCACGAGCTCCGAGTCCAGACCGAAGGCTTGGAACGTCTGGTGGGTGCGGCGATAGGGCGAGACGTACACGCTCACACGCTCGTGTCCGAACAGCTCCCGCAGCCGCTCACCGGTCTTCGTCGCCTGAGCCAGACCGACCGCGGTCAGCGGGAGCGCATGGTCGGGCTCGCGTTCGTACACCGTGTCGTCGGCGTTGCCCACCGACTCTCCGTGCCGGACGAGGACGATGCGTCGCGGTCGTGGCATACCTCGACCCTAGAGGGAGCTCTGATCAGTCGAGCAGCCGGCCCGAGTCCATCCGGCGCACGCGGCCGTCGAAGCGCCGTCGCAGCAAGCGGTCGTGGGAGACCACCACCAGCGCGCCGGTCCAGCGGGACAGGGCTTCCTCCAGCTCCTCCACCAGGCCGAGCGCCAGATGGTTGGCGGGCTCGTCGAGCAGCAGCAGGTCCGCCGGCCGGGCCAGCAAGCGGGCCAGCGCCAGCCGTCGGCGCTGACCGGCGGAGAGAGATCCCACGGCGATGTGAAGGTCCCTCTCCCGGAAGAGCCCGTAGGACAGGAGCAGTTCCGCGCATTCCTCATCGGTGAGCGCGAGTCCCCGGCCGAAGGCCGGGAGCACCGGCTCCGCCGGCCGGTTCACCGGGATCTCCTGTGCCAGGAAACCGATCCTGCCTTTGCGCGTCACGGATCCGGCGTCCGGCTCGACCAGCCCCGCCATCACCCGCAGAAGAGTCGACTTCCCCGCGCCGTTGCCGCCGTGGATCAGCAGCTTCTCACCGGCTTCGACGGAAAGATCGGCGACCTCGAGCCTGTCCCCCACCCGTACGCCGGACAGAGTGACCAGCTCACCTGCCGCCGCCCCCGACACCGGTCCCGCTGTGAACCGCAGCGGCTCCGGAGGCTTTGCGACCGGCTCCTCGCGGAGCCTGCGCAGCCGCTCCTGCGCATTGCGGATCCGCCCCGACACCGAGGCCTGGACCCTGCCGCCGGCCCGGTCGTACGCCATCTTGTTGTTGTCCTTGATGGCGCGGCCCACAGCAACGCCATGGGCAGTGGTCGCGGCGAATTCCTCGAGGCGCGCCGTCTCCTCGCACCACTCCGCGTACGCCTGCTCCCAGCGGCGGCGAGCGGCCGCCTGCTCCGTGCGGAATCCTTCGTAGCCGCCGCCGTAGCGCGCGACGGTGCGGCGATCGGCGTCCACCTCGATGACTGCCGTGGTGACCCGCTCGAGGAAGGTGCGGTCGTGCGAGACGGCGACCACCGTGCCGGAGTGGTGGAGCAGCGCGCTCTCCAGCCAGTCCAGCGCTGCCTCGTCCAGGTGGTTTGTCGGCTCGTCGAGCAGCATCACCTCGGGTGCTGCGGCTACCAGACAGGCGATACCGAGCCTGGCCTGCTCACCCCCGGAAAGACTGCCCAGCGTGCGCTCGCGGTCGATGTGGGCGATGCCCAGCCCGTGCAGCGCCTTGTCGATCCGTGCGTCCGCCTCGTATCCGCCACGGAGCTCGAAGACGGTGAGCAGATCTCCGTACTCCTCGAGATCACCGTCCTCCGGCGAACCGAGTCGCGCCTCGAGCTCGCGCAGCCCCGCCTCCATCGAGCGCAGCTCCGCGAGGGCGTCGTCGATGGCGTCGCCGACGGTGCTGCCGGGCGGAAGCTGCGGGGTCTGGGCCAAGTGGCCCGCCCCGTGCTCCGCGACGGTGATCACCTCACCCTCGTCCGGCCTGTCGATGCCGGCCAGGAGGCGCAGCAGCGTGGACTTTCCGGCGCCGTTCTCCCCGACGATGCCGACCCGCTCCCCGGGGCGCACGGTGAGCGACGCACCGTCGAGCAGCAGGCGGTCGCCACGGGACAGGGTCACGCCGCGCATGGAGATCTGAGTGGGCAAGTACACCTCCGAGACGAGCTAACGCAACAGTTGTCGCGTTACGCAGAGTGTGACACACTCGAACCCCCTAACGCAACAGGAGTAGCAATTGAGCGGCAGATCCTCAGCCCCGGGCACGCTCCGCCCCGGCGGCCGCACAGCCCGCACTCGAGCCGCCGTCCGCGACGCCGTCCTCACGGGCCTGGGCGAGTACGGCTATCCCGGCCTCACCGTCGAATACGTCGCGGAGCATTCCGGCGTGCACAAGACGACCCTCTACCGGCGCTGGGGCGGTATCGAGGGGCTCGTCGCCGACGCGCTCGACCTGGCGGGCGAGGACGACTGGACCCCGCCCGACACGGGAACGCTCGAAGGCGACCTGCGGGCGCTGGCACGCGAGGCGGCCCAGTCGTTCGCCGATCCCGCACGGGCTGCCGCGCCCACCGCGATCATCGCCGCGGCCTTCCAGTCGCCGCGCGCGGCCGACGCTCTCCACGCCTTCTACTCGGAGCGGTTCCTTCGCTGCGAGGCCATCGTGCGCCGCGCCGTCGCCCGCGGAGAGGCGCAGCCGGGGACCGACGCCGGCGCGGTGGTACGGGCCGTCTCGGCCCCCATGTACTTCAGGTTGTTCATCACCCGCGAGCCGATCGACGAGACGCTCGCGGACCAGGCGGCCGATGCCGCTCTCGCTGCCGTGCGGGCGGGCGCCTTCGACGCCGCTCCCGGCGGCTGATCACACCGTCCAGGAAGGTTCGAGCTCCACGACGTCCCCGGCCAGCGCCGCGACATCGGCCTCCGTCTGCGCACGCAGCAGCAGGCGCTCGACGCGCTCGGTGCGGTACTTCCCGTGCTCCGCCGCCGACCGCCACATGGACATCACCAGGAACTCGTTGCCGGGGGCCTGCCCGAACACACCGCGCACCATTCCCGGCGAGCCGGCCATGGCCGGGTTCCACACCTTCTCCTGCATCAGGGCGTAGTGCTCGACCCGATCCTCACGGACCCGGCAGTGCGCCACCCTGAGCACGTCGGCGTCCGTGAAGCGCGGTTCGAACCCCGTCTTGACGTCAAAGCGGTAGTCGAACAGCTTGGCCTGGACGTCCTTGTACGTGCCCGACTGCCCGGCCGCGAGCCGGTCGTGGGAGCGCGCCATGAACGAGTCGTAGAAGGCGCGGGTCTCCCAGAAGCCGAAGATGTGGGCGACGTTCGGCCGTATTCTGCTCCACCCTCCGCCCTGCCCCCGGAACCCCGGCTCACCCAGCAGCCCCGCCCATTTCCGCTGCCCGCGCTCGAACCCTCGGCGGTCGACCACCGTGCAGCGAATCCACTTGACCAGCACGGCGCCATGGTACGGCGCGGAACGTGGCCCGGGTCACTCTCCGCATGAGTGCATCCGTCCGTGACCCGGTGCGCCCCTCGAAATCGGGCACGGACATCCTCATGCGCGGCGACGAGTCCGGGCTCGGAACACCCGAGGAGGACATGACCGGCGTCGCAGCCCTTTACGGCATCGAAGTGCCTCGCGCACCCGGCGCAGTGAGTTGTTCATCAACCCCCTGATGTCGGTCTGCGTCGTCTTCGAACTCACAGGGATCGCACGGCGCTGTCTCTATCTGGACCGTATCGAGAACACGCACCTGATCCGCTGATCCGCCAGGTCAGCAGCGAGATCGAGGCATTCCGCGACGAGGTGGTGCGCCGGCGGCCGCCTCGCCGCATCCCCCACTGAGCGGATACGGTCAACGCACGCAGGATTTCCGGCAGTTACGGGGAAGGACGAAGCGCGTGAGCAGCCTCAACAAGGGCGTCCGCAAGGCCGAGGTGGCCCTCAGGTGGGACCCGAGCCCGCTGGGCGAGTCGCCCCATGACCTCGACATAGTGGCCGCGACATATCCCACGGAGGCTCCGCACGGCGAACCGGCGTACGTCGTGCACTTCGACAGCCGCTCGCCCGACGGCACGATCACCCTGACCAGGGAGAGCAAGACGGGACAGGGTTTCGGCGCGGACGAAATCATGACGCTGGAGTTCGACCGGCTGGCAGCCGGGTACGGAAGGGTGGTCGTGGGCGTCGTGATCCAGCAGCGCGATGGTCGCACGGTGTTCGGCGACGTCTCGAACGTCTCGGTGCGGGTCCTGGAGGGACATGTGGAGATCGGCAAGACCGACTTCGCCAATGTCTCCGGCGCCACTGCGGCCACGATCGGGGAGTTCGTCCGCGGCGAGTCGGGGGACTGGGTGTTCAGCGAGTCGCTCGTCGGCCATGACGCGGACCCACAGTCGTTCGTCGCGGTGATGGGCGGCCGCGGGCGCTGACACCCGGGCGCCCGGCCGAACCGGTGAGGGCGGAAAGCCTGTCGGCTTTCC
>NZ_JBEXRZ010000028.1:0-47724 GCF_040613325.1 Streptomyces sp. NPDC006283
GGCCCACATTCGATGTGGGCCGACCCGCGGCTCTCGTCATGTTCCGGCGCACACGGTTCTCGACGCACGTCCCGGGCGAGGCCTCATGTTCGGGGCGTTGCCGCGAACCCCGCGATTGCTGTGCCGCCTGACGTTGAACGTCGAACGGCACGAGGAGGGTCCGGAACCGGCCCCCGTACGGGCCGGCCGCCGCGTCAGGGCGTCAACGGCGGCCGGGGCCGGTCGTCCCGGTTGTCGTCGCGACGCTGCGCGCCGCCCTCGTGGACGACCTCGCCCTGGACGACCTTGCCGTCGGGGTGTCGCATCCGGGCCTGCTGGAAGGCGTCGCCGAGGCCGCCGGCCATCGCGGCGTTCATCTGCCGCTCCAGCGAGCGCTCGGCAAACCGGCCGATCCGGGTGCGCACGGGCGGAAGCAGGAGCAGCAGCCCGGCCACGTCGGAGATCAGGCCCGGCAGCATCAGCAGGAGCCCGCCGAGCATCAGCAGGCCGTTGCCCTCGCCCCGCGCCGGGGAGGCGGCGGGCGCCGCGCCCTGACCCGTCTGCTGCTGCTGGAGCGTCTCCCGGAGGTTCGTGAAGGCCCGGCGCCCGGCGCGCTTGATCACCACGGCTCCCAGGACCCCGGCGCCGACCAGCAGTCCGAGGACGGCGAGACCGCCGGCCTCGGACGCCACCACGGTCAGCAGCCAGATCTCCAGGATCAACCAGGCGGCGATGCCCAGCGGGAGAAACGTGCGTGCGCGTGAGCGCTTACGGGCGATGGGGGGCGGGGCGCCGGTCGTCATGCTCCCAGTGTGCCTGGGCGTTTGTCGGAGCGGCGTACAGGGGTTGTCAGGAAGAACGGTGAGTGCTCGGCGGGGGCGTCCTGCGGCCGGTGAGGCGGCCCACCCGCTCCCCCACGCCCCACGCGGTGACGCGCCAGAGCGCCTCGACGACGATGTCCCTGCTCATCTTCGAGTCGCCGTGTTCGCGCTCGACGAAGGTGATGGGGACCTCGACCACGTTGAAGCCGGCGGCCACGGCCCGCCGGGCGAGGTCGACCTGGAAGCAGTAGCCCTGGGAGGCGACGTCGCCGAGGCCGAGGCCCTGGAGGGTCTCGGCGCGGAAGGCGCGGAACCCTCCGGTGACGTCCCGCAGCGGTACGCCGAGCAGCATCCGCGAGTACGTGCTGCCTCCGCGGGAGAGGAACTCGCGATGCTTCGGCCAGTTGACCACCCGCCCGCCGGGTACCCAGCGGGAGCCGAGTACGAGGTCGGCGCCCTTGAGGGCGGTCAGCAGTCGGGGCAGTTCCTCCGGCTGGTGGGAGCCGTCGGCGTCCATCTCGACCAGCACGCCGTAGTGGTGCTCGATGCCCCACTCGAAGCCCGCGAGGTAGGCGGCGCCGAGGCCTTCCTTGCCCTTGCGGTGCAGCACGTGAACGTGCTCGTCCTGCGCGGCGATCTCGTCGGCGAACTTCCCGGTGCCGTCGGGGCTGTTGTCGTCGGCGACGAGGACGTGCGCCTCGGGTACGGCGGCGCGCACCCGGGAGACGATCGGCCGGATGTTCTCGGCCTCGTTGTAGGTCGGGATGATCACCAAGGCTCTGCCGAGCGGACCGTACCGCCTCCCCTGGGCCCCTCCGCCTTGGGGAACCGCACCACCGTCGTTCACTGCTGCCCCTTAAAGTCCGTACGCAGAGCCCAACCATAGCGACAGACACGAGCGCCGTTGCGGCGGCACGGACCATCCGGGACCGGGGGCAGCCGGACGGGTGCAGCGGATCGGGCCCGGCGTCCTTCGGGCCGACCTGGGGCCCGCTGGCTGCGGGTCGACCGAGAGCCGTTGTCTACTGAACGCCGGGCCCCACCCGGGTCGCACCTGCCGACCGGCGGATTCCTTCCCTTGCCCCCGAGGCGCGGGCGCTGAACCTGGCTCCCAGCGGTGGTGCGCCGGTGCGGCACACCACCCCATGACCCAGCGGCGTTCGACGACTTGCGTGGAGGTTGCCGATCGGACGTTCTTTGGTGGACCCGGCCGAACCTACCCGCCGGTGGGCGCTGCCTGTCAACAGTCGCCTGATCAGCGACAATCAACCGAACTACCAGGTCAGAGGGGAAGACCCGCAGGTCGTGGCCGACCGGCGGGAGCACCCTTCGGCGGTGCGAAATGTCCGTACGTCACCCGTTCGGTCCCGCGAAGACGGTCCGTCCCGCGACCACGGTCCCAAGGCACACGGGGAGTTCCCTGCCCGGGCTGAGATCGGGCAGACCAGGGGTGCCGGAACGGGGGTCGGTGGACCAGCGCGCGACCCGGTCGTCGGGGGCCTGGACGACCAACTCCTCGGTGCGCCAGACCGCGTAGTCGGCCGGCGCGCCGGGCACGAGCACACCCGCGTCGTCGCGGCCGACGGCACGCCAGCCGCCCCGCGTGTGGGCGGTGAAGGCGGCACGCGCGGAAATGCGGTGTTCGGGCGTCCGGTGGAAGGCGGCCGCCCGGACGGTGCCCCACGGGTCGAGAGGTGTCACCGGGCTGTCGGAGCCGAAGGCGAGCGGCACACCGGCGCGCAGCAGCGTCGCGTACGGGTTGAGGGTGCGGGCCCGGTCCGCACCGAGGCGCTGGGCGTACATGCCGTCGTCACCGCCCCAGGCCGCGTCGAAGGCGGGCTGCACGGAAGCGGTGAGGCCGAACTCGGCGAAGGCGGCGATCGTCTCGGGTGTGAGCATCTCGGCGTGCTCGATCCGGTGCCTCGCAGCGCGGACACGGGCCAGGCCGACCCGCTCGGCGGCTGTGCGCACGCCGTCGACGACCGCGCTCAGGGCGGCATCGCCGATGGCGTGGAAACCGGCCTGAAGACCCGCCTCCGTGCACGCGGCGACATGGGCCGCGACCGCCGCCGCGTCGAGATGGGCGCTCCCGCTCGTGCCGGGTGCATCGGTGTAGGGGGCGTGCAGACACGCGGTGTGCGAGCCGAGGGATCCGTCGACGAACAGGTCGCCCGCCGCGCCCGCGGCGCCGAGTTCACGGATGCGTGTGGCGTCCTTCTCGTCGGCGACCTGTTCGGCCCAGTAGCCGACGACACGAGGGCCGGGCTGTGCCGCCGCGAGCGCCAGGAGGGAGGTGAAGTCGTCCTCGTCGGAGATCTGGGGGCCGCCGCACTCGTGGACGGTGCCGATGCCGAGGGAGGCGGCGTGGGCCAGTGCCGCACGCTGGGCCGCCGTCCGCTGCGCGGGGGTGACGGCCGCGTGGGCGGCGGCCCGCACGGCGTGGTGGGCGGCGGCCGTCAGGGGAGCGTCGGGGTGGTAACCGGCGAGAGTGGTGACGCCGGGAACGAGGTCGAGCAGGGCGGTGGTGACGACCGCCGAGTGGACGTCGACGCGCGGCAGGTACAAGGCGCGGCCGCCGGCCGCCTCGTCGAGCTCCGCGCGGCTCGGGGGCCGCTGCTCGGGCCAGCGGGTCGCGTCCCAGCCGTGGCCGAGGAGCACCTGGTCGGCGGGGTGCGCGGCGCCGTGCTCCCGCACGAGACGCAGGGCCTGTGCCAGGGAGGCGGCGCGGGAGAGATCGAGGCCGGTGAGGGCGAGTCCGGTCGACGTGGTGTGGACGTGCGCGTCGGTGAACGCCGGGGTGACCAGGGCCCCTTCGAGGTCGATCACCTCGTCGACACCGGAGGCGAATGCGTCAGCGGCGCCCTCGGAGCCCACCCAGGCGACGTGCCCCTTCTCGACGACCATCGCGGTGGCGAAGGGGTCGGCGGGGCTGTGGACTTCTCCACCGCGCAGCAGCACGGTGCGATGTTCGCTCTGGGGGGCGGTGCTCTCGGTCATGGGACCAAGACTAGATACGCGGCGGGCGTGCTTCGTACGGGGTGGAGAGGACGACCGTGGTGCGGGTGGAGACACCGGACAGGGAGCGGATGCGGGTGAGCAGGTCCTCCAGCTCCAGCGGGGTGCCGACGCGCACCTTGAGGATGTAGTTCTCGTCGCCCGCGACGCTGTGGCACGCCTCGATCTCGGGGACGCCGGCGAGCCGGTCCGCGATGTCGTCGGGGGCACTGGGGTCGAACGGCTTCACCGAGATGAACGCGGTGAGCGGCAGCCCGACCGCCTCGGGATCGACGACCGCGGCGTAACCGCGGATCACGCCCCGCTGCTCGAGACGGCGAACGCGCTGATGCACCGCCGAGGTGGACAGGCCGGTGGCCTTGCCCAGGTCGGTGTAGCTCATCCGCCCGTCCTTGACGAGCAAATCCACGATCTGACGATCCAGCTCCTCCATGCGGATCAACCTATTGCCCCAGGTGGCTTCCGGCACAGTCCGCGACGGCCCGGAAGGGCACCTGCACAGACCATGTGACGAACGCCACAGGTTTGCCCGGCGGCTGTGCCGTGACCCCACGGTTACCTGTCCGGCGCGATGGGCATTGCTTGCTGTGGTCGAGGCCGCAAGTGCCTGACGGCCCATCCGAGGGGGAGATTCTCCATGCAGAGCGCCAAGACTGTGCCGTCCAAGAACGGCGGACGTACCGAACCGGAGCCTGTTGATCCGGCCGATCTGGCGGAGACGGACGATCTGGAGGCGTACGACACCTTCGAGATGTACCGGGTGATCTGCCCGGACTGTGCGCAGCCGATCGCGCTGCTGGCGGACGAGGCCGTCCTGCCGGAGCACGCGCTGTGCCCCACTCCGTGGAACCCGTTCGGGCTGACGGTGTGCTCCGGGACCGGCCGGGACGCCTCCTCGGCCCGCCCGGCCGACGATTCCCTGGAACTGCAGGAGCAGGACACCGCACTGCTGTTGACGCTCCCTCAGGGACTGGACTGGCGCACTCAGCCCTTCTCGCACGTCGGCGGCCCGGGGTCGCGGCCGCTGAAGGTGCCGCCGATGCGGCGCGCCGCCTGACAGGCCCGTTTCCCTGGCAGACCCGCGTCTTCGGACATCCGGATCTTCGTGACGGGGTCGGCGAGCCGGAGTGCGCCGTGGCGTGGGGACCGCCGCGTCGCGCCCGGCCATCAGGACCGGGCCGCGGACCGTGTAGTCCGTGCACTGGCGCTCGAATAGTTCAACCGGTAACCGCTTCCGTGCGCCGCGCGTTGGCGGGGCATGAGCCTGCACTCCGCGACCACGCGTAGTCGGCGGCGCCTTGTTGTGCCCGCCTATGAAGAATCGGTTCCGCGACCGGCCGACCCACCCATCTACCGTGAGCTCCTCCAGCTCTGGGCGAGCCGGGGCAGAACCCTGCCGGGACGCCGCGATACCGAATGGATCAGACTCGCGGCGCCTCCGGTCACGAGCGGGCGGGTCAGCGCGTCTCAGGCCCGGCCAGGTGCCGTGCGATGACCATCCGCTGGATCTGGTTGGTGCCTTCCACGATCTGCAGCACCTTGGCCTCGCGCATGAAGCGCTCGACGGGGAAGTCCTGGGTGTAGCCGTAGCCGCCGAGGACCTGAACCGCGTCGATGGCGACGCTCATCGCCGTGTCCGTGCAGAACAGTTTCGCCATGGCGGCCTGCTGCGAGAACGGCTTGCCGGCGTCCCTCAACCGGGCCGCGGCGAGATACAGCGCCCGTCCCGCCTCGATCCGGGTGGCCATGTCGGCGAGCATGAAGCGCAGTCCCTGGAAGTCGGCGATGGGGCGACCGAACTGCCTGCGTCCCGTGGCGTATTCGAGCGCAGCGTCCAGGGAGGCCTGGGCGACGCCGATGGCGCAGGCGGCGATGCCGAGCCGGCCGGAGTCGAGGGCGGAGAGCGCGATGGCGAAGCCCTGCCCCTCCTCGCCGAGACGGCGGGAGTCCGCGATCCGCACCCCGTCGAAGTGGAGCTGGGCGGTGGGCGAGCCCTTCATGCCCATCTTCTTCTCGGGCGCCGCGGCGTTCAGACCCTGCGCGTCGCCCGGAACCAGGAAGGCCGTGATGCCGCGCGGGCCGTCGACGCCGGTGCGGGCCAGGACCGTGTAGAAGTCGGCGACCCCGCCGTGGGTGATCCAGGCCTTGGTACCGGTGATCACCCAGTCGTCGCCGTCGCGCACCGCCTTCGTACGCAGGGAGGCGGCGTCGGAGCCGGAGGCGGGCTCGGAGAGGCAGTAGGCACCGAGCAGGCCGCCGCCGAGCATCGTCGGCAGATGCTCGGCCTGCTGCTCCTTGGTGCCGTAGCCGGCCAGCGCATGACAGGCGAGGGAGTGGACGCTCACGCCGAGACCGACGGTGAGGCGGGCCGCGGCGAGCTCCTCCAGGACCTGGAGGTAGACCTCGTAGGGCTGGTCCCCGCCGCCGAACTCGGAGTCGTAGGGAAGGCCGAGCAGTCCGGAGTCGGACAGGAGCGAGAAGACCTCGCGGGGGAAGTGCCCGGCGTCCTCCTCCTCGGCCGCGCGGGGGGCGATCTCCCGCTGGACGATGTCGCGGACCAGGGTGATCAGATCCCTGGCCTCCTCGGTGGGCAGCTGACGGTCCACCGGCTGCGGGGCGCGGTCGGGCATTGCGGCGCTCTCCTCCCTGTCGGGCGCTGCGACGGTCACGCACGAAGGGTGTGGGCGTGCCGCCGGTCGTACTGCCATGCCGATGCTGCCTTCCGGATCACGAAAGACGCTGGACAGCGGCTTGTGGCGCGTTGAGTATGCCCGATTCGGCGGGTCCCGTCACCAGGTCGCCCGCAGGCCGTGAACGTGATCCAGAACTCGTCGCACTTGGTCCGAACCATTGACCAACTGGTCTAGTCCTCCTACCGTCTACGCATCGCGAGCGCATGGACGCGTCCATGCCAAACACTGCGGTCTGCCGACCGCTCGTCCCCCCACCCGTTCTCCCTCCCCCACGAGGAGACACCATGCTCGGAGCACACCACCGCCGTGCCCGGTTCAGGGCGTTTCTCGCCACCACGTGTACCGCGGTCCTCGGCGCGACCCTGCTCACCGGCGCGGGAACCGCGTCCGCCCAGGCACCCTCCCCCGCCGCCCGGCCGGCGACAGCCCCCGCCGCCGGCGACAAGGTGATCGGCTACTTCACCGAATGGGGCGTGTACGACCGCAACTACCACGTCAAGAACATCGAGACCTCCGGGTCCGCCGACAAGCTCACCCACATCAACTACGCCTTCGGCAACGTGACCGGCGGCAAGTGCGCCGTCGGCGACGCCTTCGCCGACTACGAGAAGTCCTACACCGCCGGCCAGAGCGTCGACGGCGTCGCGGACACCTGGGACCAGCCGCTGCGCGGCAGTTTCAACCAGCTGCGGAAGCTGAAGAAGCTCCACCCCGACCTCAAGGTGCTGTGGTCGTTCGGCGGCTGGACCTGGTCCGGCGGCTTCGGCGAGGCGGCGCGTAACCCGGCCGCCTTCGCCCAGTCCTGCTACGACCTGGTCGAGGACCCCCGCTGGGCGGACGTCTTCGACGGCATCGACATCGACTGGGAGTACCCCAACGCCTGCGGAGCGAGCTGCGACACCAGCGGGCGTGACGCCTTCAAGAACCTGATGTCCGCGCTGCGGGCCAAGTTCGGCGACTCCAATCTCGTGACGGCGGCGATCACCGCCGACGCCACCGACGGCGGCAAGATCGACGCGACGGACTACGCGGGAGCCGCCCAGTACATCGACTGGTACAACCCCATGACGTACGACTTCTTCGGCGCCTGGGCAGCTCAGGGGCCGACCGCCCCGCACTCGCCGCTGACCTCGTACTCCGGCATTCCTCAGGAGGGCTTCCACAGCGACGCCGCGATCACCAAGCTCAAGGGCCTCGGCATCCCTTCGTCGAAGCTGCTGCTCGGGATCGGCTTCTACGGGCGCGGCTGGACCGGGGTGACGCAGAAGGAGCCCGGCGGCACGGCGACCGGGCCGGCGCCGGGCAGGCACGAGCAGGGCATCGACGACTACAAGGAGCTCAAGTCCAGGTGCCCGGCAAACGGGACGGTGGCCGGCACCGCGTACGCGCACTGCGGCAACCAGTGGTGGAGCTACGACACTCCGGCCGCCATCGCCGGGAAGATGAACTACAAGAACGAACAGGGCCTGGGCGGCACCTTCTTCTGGGAGCTCAGCGGTGACACTTCGGACGGAGAGCTGATCAAGGCGATCAACTGATCTCTACCGAGAGGCAATCAGGGGCGGGCAGCCGACGGGCGCCCGCCCCTCGTTCATACGGTCAGCGGCACAGCGGCCGGTTCGGCGGCGGGCGGCGGCTCCGGGCAAGTGGGCTCGAACTCCGCGATCGTGCGCAACGTGGCGCGCAGCAGACGCACGAGCAGCGCGCAGACCGCCTCACGATCCGGCCGCCGGCGGGCCAGCCAGTCGAGGGTGATCTGTTCGACGCCGCTGAGCCAGCCCAGCAGAGCGAGCCTGGCCATCAGCGGGATCTCCCGCCGTCCGTACGCGCCTTCCGCGATGGTCGCGATCAGCTCTTCGCGCACCGCGTCCCGGATCGCCTGCACCTCGGTGTCGAAACCGACACCACCTGTGACGATGGTGCGGAAGGCCGCCTGGTGGTGCTCGGCGTAGCACAGATAGCCGTCGACAGTGCGGTGTACGCGTTCGGCGCGCGGCAGCTGCCGCTCGCCGGCGGCCCGGGTGACGAGCTCGGCCACCGACTCCTCGATGACGGCCAGGTAGTAGCCGCGTTTGCTCTTGAAGTAGTAGTAGATCAGCCCTTTGGCGATGCCGGCGTGCTGGGCGATGTCGTCGACGGACAGGGCGTCGTACGAGGTGTCGGCGAACAACTTCCGGCCGATCGCGATGAGTTCGGATCGCCGGATCTGCGCCCGCTCGGTCGCGCCGCGCTGGTGACTGCTGCTCAAGGTGATCCCTGGTCTCGAGTGCCGGAGGACCGTGCCGGATCTTCGCAGTATCTCAGAGGTGGATCACGCCGCAGTCGCCGCTGCCCCACTGTCGTGGGGCCGGAGGCAAGAGGCTAGAAGAGGCCGACCTGGGTGATCAGCATGGCGAGGACGACGACGAGCGTCCAGCCGAGGATGTGCTCGAGGATGTCGGACTCGTCGTCCGGGCCGCCGGTGCGGGTCGTGGGCCGGACTCGGTCGGCCGTGGCTGCGGTCGAAGTCATGGTGCGTCTCGCTCGGTCGTCTGGCAGGTGGCTCCCCCGTGACCACACCACAGTGCCAGCAGTTCCGGCCCCGGGGGTAGAGACGTTGGTCACTGCCCCCGGGGCCGCCGGTCGCGTCAGAGGACGCCGACCGCCGCGAGGGCCTTGCGCTGGGCGGACGTCGGGAAGGCGGGCCAGTACAGGTAGCAGACGCCTCCTGTGCCCGAGACCACTTTCCCGCTCGCGTTGTAGCGCTTCGTGCGCAGCCAGATCTTCTCCCACTCGGCGCGCTGGTAGACGCGGCGCACGGCCTCGTTGCTGGGGGACGCCGGATCGTTCGCGATCACGTCGCCGTCCGCGGTGAAGCCGATCACC
Organism: Streptomyces sp. NPDC006283; assembly: GCF_040613325.1. Classification (NCBI taxonomy): domain Bacteria; kingdom Bacillati; phylum Actinomycetota; class Actinomycetes; order Kitasatosporales; family Streptomycetaceae; genus Streptomyces; species Streptomyces sp. NPDC006283. The sequence goes on from NZ_JBEXRZ010000028.1 coordinate 9,374, forward strand.
GTCATCAGATGGCCCGATGTGCCGTAGCCGGCCCCCGTGAGCTCTTCCTTGAGGAACGACTGGGACGTTATGGCCGGGATTCCGGCCGCAACCAGCGTCTCCAGGTCGGTCAGCGAGGAGAGCCGGGTGACGACGGCGCTCATGTCGCGGTAGGTCGCGGCGTAGGCGGCGTTGAACGGCCAGTTGCCGCAGCCCTCGTACTGGTAGTCGAAGGTGTGGCGGGCCGCATGGCAGACCTGCGGATCGTCGAAGTCGGGGTTCACCCAGGCCAGATCGCCGGCGGAGGGCTTGCGCCCCCAGTACTCGATGATCATCTGCGACGACGTGGGGCTGCACCACGCCTCGCCGCCGTTGTCGTACTCCGGGTACTGGCCCACGTGCGTGTTCTGGGAGTACCGCGGCACGGGCAGCTCACGCGCCAGGCCCGGGGCGGACGGGGTGACGCCGAAGCGGTCCGGGACGTCGGAGGCCATGGCGCCGAGCCGCCACACCGTGGGCGTGAGCCGGGTCCCCGGCCTGCGGTACAGAGTGAGCCGCAGGCGGTATGCGGCCAGGCGCAGTCCGCTCGCGGCGTCGTCGACGGAGAACGTGTCGGTCCAGATGCTCGCCCTGCCGTCGCCCTGGTCGTCCACCGAGGTGCGGCGGATGTCCTTGTCGCCGGCCGCCCAGCGGCCCATGACGAACCACGGGGTGGCGCTGCCGTCGGAGTACTCGCCGTGCAGCTCGACCTGAATCCAGGTGCCCGCGGGCGTCTGCGCGTTCCAGGAAGCGATCACCTCGGTGGCGGGGACGCTCGGGCGGTGCACCGGGGAGGTCCAGGTGGCGTACTCCCAGCGCGAGGTCGCTCCGGTGTGCGGGTCCGTGTAGTCCGTGGTCCCGGCGGGCGTCGCGATGGCAACGCCGGGGCGGCGACCGGCGACGGCGGTGGTGCCGGCCCGCTCGCCGCACCGCCAGTCCGTGTAGGAGGACCAGAAGCGGTTGTCGACGAACGTCCCGGAGCGCCGGGCCCGGGGAGCGGTCTCGCAGTCCGCGGCCGCGCAGCTCGCCGCCGCGGCCGGTCCGGCCGCGGAGGACAGCGTCCCCGCGGTGGCGGCCGCCGCGATCGCGGCGCCCAGTACGGTTCTGCGCGAAGCAGGTCTGGCCATGTGACCCCCAAGTCGGATGCGCGGCAGTGGGCCAACTATCCCGGAGCGGAACGCGCTTCTGCCAGCGATTCGCCTCGCGTCGCCGGGCCAATATTGGTCTGGTCCAGTGGCATGACCTGCGGCGCCGCACAGGGCCGGACGCGGGCCGGGCCTGCGCCGCCGTCCGGCGGCCCCTTAGGGTGGCCCCATGGACGACCTCGACCGGCGGGCAGCCGGGCTGCGCGCGCTGGCGCCCTCCTGCGGCCCGGTGCGACTGGTCGCCGTGGACGGCCACGCGGGTTCGGGCAAGAGCACGTTCACGGGCCGGCTCGCCGAGGCGCTCGGCGGCAACGTACCGGTGCTGCATCTCGACGATCTGGCCTCCCACGAGGAGCTGTTCGGCTGGACGGAGCGGGCGTTGAGCCAGGTGATCGGTCCGCTGACGGCCGGCCGGGACGCGGAGTATCACCCGTACGACTGGAATCTGCGGCGCTTCCTCCCCCCGCGCGGGCTGACCGCGGCGCCCGTCGTACTGGTCGAGGGAGTCGGCGCCGGACGGCGCGCGCTGCGCCCGTATCTTGCGGCGCTGCTGTGGATGGACCGGGGCGCACAGGAGTCCTGGGCCCGGGGCAGGGCACGCGACGGCGCGGCGCTCTCCGCCTTCTGGGACGGGTGGACGGCGGCGGAGACACGCCATTTCTCGGCTGATCCGTCCCGCCCGTTCGCGGATGCACTGATACGTGAGTGCCCCGAGGGATACAAGTGGCTCCCGAAGCCCTCAGAGACTGCACGTTCACACCACTCAATCACTCACGGTGAGGGCTCTCCCCCGGCATACTGAACAGTCGGAATTCTGGCTCAAGAGTGCCTCAACCCTGCTTGACCGACGGGGCGGACAGGTCTTACGTTCTCAATGTGCGGCTTTCCGAAGCCGCCGCAGACGCGAAGCCCCCGGTTGTTCCCCCGTGATCGGGGGCTTCGTTCTGCCCCTTTTCCTCGTCGCCGGCCCCTTCGCGACGCCTTTTCCCTCACCCTGGGTCACCGTTGCCGGGGCGTCACGGCGCTCTTAAACGCCGCCCCCAGCGCAGGTACGATGCACCCCTGTGGGCACCCCCCATGACCGTCAGGTCGTAGGGGGAGGGTCAATTCCCTTCCGTGGCAAGGCCGTTCCGGCCGCGATCGCGGCGTCCACCGGCGCGACATCACTGGTGCACCGTTTGTGGGGGGAAGTGGGGGGACCCTATGGACATCGGCACGCAGGGCGTACGGACGCCGGCGGACCTCGCCTGGGTGCGTGGCGTGGACGCCTGCACGATGGGCGCGTACCCGCAGGCCGAGGAGGAGTTCCGCACGGCCGTCGGGCTCGACCCCGGCATGGCGGACGGCTGGCTGGGCCTGCACGCCCTGCGCGTCGACACGGCCACCGCCCTGCTGCACATGTACCGCAATCGCGACCGCTTCGGCGAGCAGCGGACCCGGCACCGCCGCACCCTCAACTCCTGGTACTGGCTGGGGTGGTGGGTGCAGCCCGTGCTGGAGAGCCCGCGCGACCTGCTGCTCGCGCACGCCTCCCACTGGCTCGACGGCCGGCATGTGCCCGAGCTCGACCGGGCGCTCGCCGCGCTGCCGCCCGTCGACACCGATCCGCAGGTACGGTTCCTGCACGCCTGCCGGGCCTACCTGGTCAAGGACTGGGAGCAGCTCGTACGCCACACGGAGCCGCTGGTCGACGATCCGCTGCTGGGTGTCGAGGCCGGGCTCTTCGGCGGCATGGCGCGGGTGCGGCTGGAGATGTACGGGCAGGCGGAACCGCTGCTGTCCGCCGCCCTGATGCGCTGCCGCAGCGAGCAGCCGCAGCGCAAGGAGCTGCGGTACTGGCTGGCGCGGGCGCACGAGGGCACCGGCCGCAGCGCGGCGGCACTGCCGCTGTACCGCGCGGTGCACCGTATCGACCCGGCTTTCATGGACACGTCCGCGCGGCTGGCGGCCATCGCCGAGTACGACGGGATCGACGGCTACGACGACTCGATGGGCCTGGCCGCCGTGGCCCTCGGCGGGTTCGCCGGCGACACCGCCGACTCCCAGCTGGACAAGGACCCGCCGCCGCTCCCGGAGCCTCGCCTCGGAGGTGATCTTGGCGGGCAGCTGCCGGGGGGCGCACCGACGGCGCCGGCCGAGGGACGACGGCGCAAGCCGGCCGTCCCGGAGCGGTCCGCTCCCCCGCCGTTCCCCGCCGGGCCCACCGATCCGGTGCTGCTGGCCGGAGCACTGGCGGAGCTGGAGCGGATGGTGGGGCTCGAGCCGGTGAAGCGGCAGGTGAAGGCCCTGTCCGCGCAGCTGGAGATGGCGCGGCTGCGGGCGGGGCAGGGGCTGCCCGTACAGCCGCCGAAGCGCCACTTCGTCTTCTCGGGACCCTCCGGCACGGGCAAGACAACCGTCGCCCGCATCCTCGGGCGGGTGTTCTACGCCCTGGGGCTGCTCGGCGGCGATCATCTGGTGGAGGCCCAACGGTCCGACCTGGTCGGTGAGTTCCTCGGTCAGACGGCGGTGAAGGCCAATGAGCTGATCGACTCGGCGCTGGGCGGGGTGCTCTTCGTGGACGAGGCCTACAGCCTCTCCAACTCCGGCTACAGCAAGGGCGACGCGTACGGCGACGAGGCGCTGCAGGTGCTGCTCAAGCGCGCCGAGGACAACCGCGACCATCTGGTCGTCATCCTGGCCGGCTACCCGGAGGGCATGGACCGGCTGCTCGCCACGAACCCGGGACTGTCCTCCCGCTTCACCACACGCGTCGACTTCCCCTCCTACCGGCCGCTCGAGCTGACCGCCATCGGCGGGGTGCTGGCGGCGGACAACGGCGACGTGTGGGACGAGGAGGCGCGGGACGAGCTCCGCTCGATCAGCGCGCATGTGGTCGACCAGGGGTGGATCGACGAGCTGGGCAACGGACGCTTCCTGCGCACGCTGTACGAGAAGAGCTGCGCCTACCGTGATCTGCGGCTGACCGGTTACCCGGGCCCGCCGACCCGCGAGGACCTCGCCACCCTGCGGCTGCCCGACCTGATGCAGGCGTACGGGGAGGTCCTGTCGGGCCGCGGTCCGGTGGGCCGGGGCCCGACGGATCCTCCCCTCGGCTGATCCCTGCGAGCGGTCAGCCGTTCACGAGCGCCTCGGAGGAAGCCGGGTCGGCGAGGACGGGCTCGGCGGCGGGAACGGGGCGCGGCGTCCTCGGCACGCCGACCCGGTGGGCCGGATCGCGCACCTCGCCGACCAGCAACTCCAGTACGTCCTCCAGCGCGACCAGGCCGAGCACCCGGCCCGACGCGTCGGCGACCTGCGCCAGATGGGTCGCCGCCCGGCGCATGACGGCGAGCGCGTCGTCCAGCGGCAGTTCGGCGCGCAGGGTCGCCATCGGGCGCCAGACGTGCTGGGGCACGGCGCGCTCCCCGTCCTCGAGGTCCAGCACGTCCTTCACATGCAGGTACCCCATGAACGGGCCGCCGCCCTCGGCGCAGACCGGGAAGCGGGAGTAGCCGGTGCGGACCGTGCACTCCTCGATCTGTCGCGGGGTGACCGACGGAGCGACGGTGACCAGCGCCGAGCGCGGGATCAGGACGTCGGTGACCGGGCGGCTGCCCAGCTCGAGTGCGTCCTCGAGCCGCTCCTGCTCGGCGGGCTCCAGCAGCCCCGCCTGGCCCGCGTCCTCCACCAGCCGGCCCAGCTGCACGCTGGTGAAGACGGCCTCCACCTCGTCCTTCGGTTCCACCCCGAAGGCGCGCAGCACCAGCCGGGCGCAGGCGCCGAGGCCGGTGGTGACGGGCCGGCAGAGCCGGGCGAAGCCGACCAGTGCGGGGCTGAGCCACAAGGCGGTCCGCTCCGGCGCCGCCATGGCCAGGTTCTTCGGCAGCATCTCGCCGACGACGAGGTGCAGGAAGACGACGACGGCCAGGGCGATCACATAGCCCAGCGGATGGACGAGCCCCTCCGGCACGTGGGCCGCGTGGAAGACGGGCTCCAGCAGGCGGGCCACGGTCGGTTCGGCGACCGCACCGAGGGTGAGGGAGCAGACGGTGATGCCGAACTGGGCGGCCGCCATCATCTGCGGCAGGTTCTCCAGACCGTGCAGCACCCGGCGGGCCCGCGACGAGCCCTGTGCCGCGAGCGGTTCGATCTGGCTGCGGCGTACCGACACGAGGGCGAACTCGGCGCCGACGAAGAAACCGTTCGCCAGGACCAGCAGAAGGGCGAACAGCAGTTGCAGGGCGCTCATCGGACCGTCCCCGCGACCGGGCCCGTCAGCACCGGGACGTCGGCGGTGCGCACCAGGCGCACCCGCTCGGCACGGTAGCGGCCCACCTGGCGCACCGACAGCCGCCAGCCGGGCAGTTCGGCGCGGTCGCCGGGGGCGGGGATGCGTCCGAGCAGATCGGCGACGAGGCCGGCGACCGTCTCGTACGGTCCGTCCGGCACATCGAGGCCTATGCGGCGCAGGGTCAGCACACGGCAGCTGCCGTCGGCCTCCCACGCGGGCCGTCCGTCCTCGGAGCCGACAGGTGCCAGCTCGGGCCGGGCGTCCGCCTCCGCGTCGTGCTCGTCGCGGACCTCGCCGACGATTTCCTCGACGATGTCCTCGAGGGTGACGACACCGGCCGTGCCCCCGTACTCGTCGACGACGACGGCTATGGGCTGTTCGCTGCGCAGCCGCTCCAGCAGCTGCTGGACCGGAAGGGTCTCCGGCACCAGGAGCGGGGCGACGGCGATCTGTTCGACGCGGACCCTGCTGCGCTCCTGTGAGCGAACGGCGAGTGCGTCTTTCAGATGCACCATCCCGACGATCTCGTCGATGCGCTCCCGGTAGACGGGGAAGCGGGACAGCCCCGTGGCGCGGGTGAGGTTGAGGACGTCGGCCGCGGTGGCGCCCGTCTGCAGGGCACTCACCTTCACCCGAGGGGTCATCACATGCTGCGCGGCCAGATGCCCGAGGGCCAGGGTCCGCACGAACAGGTCGGCGGTGTCCTGTTCCAGCGCACCGGCCCGCGCCGAGTGGCGGGCCAGTGCCACCAGCTCGCCGGGGGTGCGGGCGGACGCCAGCTCCTCCGCGGGCTCGATGCCGGTCAGCCGTACGAGACGGTTGGCGGCCGCGTTCAACAGGGTGATGACCGGGCGGAAGACGGCCGAGAAGGCGGTCTGCGGGCCGGCGACGAAGCGGGCCACCTGGAGCGGCCTGGACACCGCCCAGTTCTTGGGGACCAGTTCGCCGATCACCATCTGGACGGCCGAGGCCAGCAGCATGCCGATGGCCACCGCGACCCCGGGCACAGCCCCTTCGGGCAGCCCGGTCGCGGCCAGCGGCCCGTCGAGCAGACCGGCGAGAGCGGGCTGCGCGAGCATGCCCACGACGAGCGAGGTGATGGTGATGCCGAGTTGCGTGCCGGAGAGCTGGAAGGACAGCTCGCGCAGCGCCGTGACGACGCGTCGGGCGTGGCGGTCGCCCTCGGCCGCGGCGCGCTCGGCGTCCGGGCGCTCCACCGTGACGAGCCCGAACTCGGCGGCTACGAAGAAGCCGTTGGCCAGGATGAGAAGAAACGCTGCGGCGAGCAGCAGAAGCGGGATGATCATGCCGCCGCCTCCTGGGAGAGGGCGGCGCAGGTACTACCGGACGATCCGTCCATTGCTGGAGGGAGTCACTCCTCGGGTCGCAGGGTCCCCCGCCGGCCTCGGGGCCGCGTGGTGCGGGGCGGGGCGCACTCGGCGCCGCCGCGCACCAGAGTAATCAAGCCACGGCCGGGGAGGCAGGGGCAATGCCGGTCAGGGTGCGTCCGGGCGGGTGCCACGCGCCTCCGCGAGGGCACGCAGCGAGCGGGCGTCGTCGATCGCGCGGGCCTTGGCGATGCCCGGCTGGATGCCCAGCACCGGCAGGCTCGTGCCGTCGCTGAGGTCGAGGAACACCCATGGGTCGCCGGACCGCAGATTCACCCGCAGGATCTGCGCCCACGCCAGCCGGCGCGTACGGGTGAGGTTGACGACGGTCACCCCGTCGTCGTCGGCGACGACTTTGGGCCGGCTCAGCAGCACGAGCACACCGAAGAAGAGCAGCGCCGTGAAGACGAAGCTGATCCGCTCGGGCGGGCTGAGCCGGTCGAGGAGCATGGACATCGCGGTGACCACGGTGAACATGGCGACGCCCACGGTCAGCAGGACGATCCGGGTACGGGTCGGCCGGAACGTGACGGGGAGGGCGGGAGGCGGCTGCGGGGTGGTGGACATGGTCGGGCGTCCTCAGAGGCGGCAGGCGTGGATGGCCGTGGTGAGGATGGCCCGCGCGCCGAGGGCGTACAGGTCGTCCATGATCCGCTGGGCCTCCTTGGCGGCGACCATGGAACGCACCGCGACCCAGCCCTCGTGGTGCAGGGGTGAGATCGTCGGGGACTCGAGGCCCGGGGTCAGGGCGACGGCCTGCTCGAGGTTCTCGACGCGGCAGTCGTAGTCCATCATCACGTAGCTGCGGGCGACGAGGACGCCCTGGAGGCGGCGCAGGAACTGCTGCACCTGGGCGTGCTCGGGGTCGGCGCCGGTGCGCCGGATGACGACCGCCTCGGAGGTCATGATCGGCTCGCCGATGACCTCGAGGCCGGCGTTGCGAAGGCTGGTGCCGGTCTCGACGACGTCGGCGATGACCTGGGCGACGCCGAGCTCGATGGCCGTCTCGACGGCGCCGTCGAGGTGGACGACGGAGGCGTCGATGCCGTTGTCGGCGAGGTGCTTGGCGACGATGCCCTCGTAGGAGGTGGCGATCGTCATGCCGCCGAATTCCTCGACGCCCTTCGCGGTGCCGGGCTTGGTGGCGTAGCGGAAGGTGGAGCGGGCGAAGCCGAGCTGGAGGATCTCCTCGGCGTTCGCTCCGGAGTCGAGCAGCAGGTCGCGGCCGGTGATGCCGATGTCGAGCTTGCCGGAGCTCACGTAGATCGCGATGTCACGCGGGCGCAGGTAGAAGAACTCGACCTCGTTCTCGGGGTCGACGAGGACGAGCTCCTTCGACTCCTTGCGCTGCTGGTAGCCGGCCTCATGGAGCATCGCCGACGCAGGTCCGGACAGTGAACCCTTGTTGGGGACGGCGATGCGCAGCATGAGACGGGCTTCCTTTGTTCGTGTGACGGGTGACTACGGAAGAGGCGGGCGGCTAGAGGTGGGCGTAGACGTCGTCGAGGGAGATGCCCCGCGCGACCATCATCACCTGGACGTGGTACAGCAGCTGGGAGATCTCCTCCGCGGCGGCGTCCTTGCCCTCGTACTCGGCGGCCATCCACACCTCGGCGGCCTCTTCGACGACCTTCTTGCCGATGGCATGGACACCCTTGCCCACCAGCTCGGCGGTGCGGGAGGTGGCGGGGTCGCCTTCGGCGGCCTTCTGCTGGAGCTCGGCGAAGAGCTCCTCGAACGTCTTATTGGACATGGTGGTCCCAGACTACGCGGAAGTGGCCGCTGTTCAGCGCCAGGGTTCGGATACTGAACGCAGGATGGTCGCCGTGGCCACGGCCGCCGTGACGGCCTCATGGCCCTTGTCCTCGTTCGACCCCTCGATTCCGGCCCGGTCGAGCGCCTGCTCCTCGGTGTCACAGGTCAGCACGCCGAAGCCGATGGGGACGCCGGTGTCGACGGAGACCTGGGTCAGCCCCTGGGTGACGCCCTGGCACACGTACTCGAAGTGGGGTGTGCCGCCGCGGATGACGACGCCGAGGGCGACGATCGCGTCGTAGCCGCGGCCCGCCAGCACCTTGGCGACGACGGGCAGCTCAAAACTGCCGGGCACGCGCAGCAGCGTCGGCTCGTCGATGCCGAGCTCGTGCAGTGCGCGCAGGGCGCCGTCGACGAGGCCGTCCATGACCTTCTCGTGCCACTGGGCCGCGATCACCGCCACCCGCAGGTCGCCGCAGTTGCGGACGGACAGTTCGGGCGCACCCTTGCCGCTCATGGTTCTCCTAGCCGTACTAGCCGTGTGTGTCTTGCCGGCCGCGCGGAACCCGTCTTGCCGGTCGCGCGGAACTACTGGTTGCCGCGGAACTACTGGTTGCCGCAGGTCGTCGCGGTGGCCGCGTCGAGCCAGGGCAGGTCGTGGCCCATCCGGTCGCGCTTGGTGCGCAGGTACCGGAGGTTGTGTTCGCCGGCCTGGACGGGCATCGACTCGCGTCCGAGGACGGTGATGCCGTGCCTGACGAGGGCGGCGGACTTGTCGGGGTTGTTGGTCATCAGCCGCACGCTGCGCACCCCGAGGTCCTCGAGAATCTGCGCGCCGGCGCCGTAGTCGCGGGCGTCGGCGGGCAGGCCGAGTTCGAGGTTGGCGTCGAGGGTGTCCCGGCCGCGCTCCTGGAGCTCGTACGCGCGCAGCTTGGACAGCAGGCCGATGCCCCGGCCCTCGTGGCCACGCAGGTAGACGACGATTCCGCGGCCGGCCTCCGCGATGCGCTCCATGGAGGCGTTGAGCTGCGGGCCGCAGTCGCAGCGCAGCGAGTGGAAGATGTCGCCGGTGAGGCATTCGGAGTGGACGCGCACCAGGACGTCCTCGCCGTCGCCGATGTCGCCGTGAACCAGCGCGACATGCTCGATTCCGTCGACGGTCGAGCGGTATCCGAAGGCCGTGAACTCTCCGGCGGAGGTGGGCAGGTGGACCTCGGCCTCGCGCTTGACGGTCGGCTCGGAGCTGCGGCGGTAGGCGATCAGGTCCTCGATGGAGATGATCGTCAGACCGTGCTTGCGGGCGAACGGGACCAGTTCGGGCAGTCGCAGCATCACGCCGTCCTCGCCGGCGATCTCCACGATCGCGCCGGCCGGGCGCAGTCCCGCGAGGCGGGCGAGGTCGACGGCGGCCTCGGTGTGTCCGGGGCGGGTGAGAACGCCGCCGGGCTTCGCGCGCAGTGGGAAGACGTGGCCGGGCCGTACGAAGTCGGCGGGGCCCGTCCGGCCGCCGGCCAGCAACTGGAGGGTGGTGGCGCGGTCGGCGGCGGAGATGCCGGTGGTGACGCCGTAGGCGGGTCCGGCGTCGACGGAGACGGTGAAGGCGGTCTGCATCGACTCGGTGTTGCGGCCGACCATCTGGGGCAGTTCGAGCCGCTCCAGCTCGTCGTTCTCCATGGGGGCGCAGATCAGGCCGCGGCACTCGCTCATCATGAACGCGACGACCTCGGGCGTGGCCTTCTCCGCGGCGATGACGAGGTCGCCCTCGTTCTCCCGGTCCTCGTCGTCGACGACCACGACCGGCCGGCCGGCGGCGATGTCACGGACGGCCTGCTCGACGGGGTCGAGCGAGAGGTCCTCGACGCTGTCGGTGGAGTACCAGGTCTGATGCACAGGGGCGGCGCGCAGCGCCTCGGGCAGGGTGGGGGATGACGGGCGGGCGGTCATGCTGCCGCTCCTTCCAGGGTGGGCTCGGCGCTCGTCCGGGAGCGCAGCCACCAGTCGCGCAGGCCCCACAGGACGAGCGCGCCGTAGACGACGTAGACGAAGCCGGAGAAGGCGAATCCGTTGGCGAAGTTGAGCGGGACGCCGACCAGGTCGACGAGCAGCCAGGCGAACCAGAACTCGACCATGCCGCGCGCCTGGGCGAACATGGCGACGAGGGTGCCGACGAAGATGTACGCGTCGGGCCACGGGTCCCACGACAGCGACGGGTACAGGGTGAACAGGCCGCCGACGGCGAGGGTTCCGACAACGGCGCCGCCCAGCAGGTAGCCGCGCTCGCGCCAGGTCGCGAACCTGACGGCGATCGAGCCGTCCTGCGCCTGCTGCCGGCCGCGGGTCCACTGCCAGTAGCCCCAGGCCGCGACGGCCATCACGACGACCTGCTTGCCGGCGCTACCCGTCAGATGGGACGAGGCGAAGGCGACGAAGAGGATGACGCCGGAGACGAACTGGGCGGGCCAGGTCCATATGGAGCGCCGCCAGCCGAGCGCGAGGGCGACCAGACCGACGATGTTGCCGATCATGTCGGACCACTTGATGTGCTGGTCGAAGGCGGTGAAAGCCTCGGAGTTGAGCCAGGACACGGCGCTCACTTCGCACTCTCCTCGGCGTTCGCGCCGAGCAGCCGCTCGACGTACTTGGCGATGACGTCCACCTCGAGGTTGACCGGGTCGCCGGGCTGCTTGATGCCGAGCGTGGTCAGCGCGAGCGTGGTGGGGATGAGGCTGATCGTGAAGGAGTCAGGTCCCGCTTCGACCACGGTAAGGCTGACGCCGTCAACCGTGATCGAGCCCTTCTCGACAACGTATCGAGCGAGCCCGGAGGGCAGCGAGATCCTGACGATCTCCCAGTTCTCCGAGGGGGTGCGCTCGATGACGGTGCCTGTGCCGTCGACGTGGCCCTGGACGATGTGGCCGCCGAGCCGTGCGCCGACGGCGGTGGGGCGCTCGAGGTTGACCCGGGAGCCCGGCCGCAGCGCGCCGAGGCTGGAGCGCTTCAGCGTCTCCGCCATCACGTCGGCGGTGAACTCGCCGTCGCCGGACTCGACGACGGTCAGGCACACGCCGTTGACGGCGATGGAGTCGCCGTGCTTCGCGTCCTCGGTGACGATCGGGCCGCGCAGGCGGAAGCGGGACGAGTCGCCGAGGTCCTCGACGGCGGTGACCTCACCCAGTTCTTCGACGATTCCGGTGAACACTCAAGCTCCCTTGGGGACGGTCGCGGTGACGCGCAGGTCGGGGCCGATGCGGACGGTCTGTGTCACGTCGAGCCGCAACGCTTCGGTGATGGTGGTGATTCCGGCGTCGGCGAGGGCGGCGGGGCCCGCGCCGAGGAGTACGGGGGCGATGTAGCCGATGACGCGGTCGACGGCGCCGGCGGCGACGAAGGATCCGGCGAGGGTCGGGCCGCCTTCGAGGAGTACGGAGCGGATTCCGCTCTCGTGCAGGGCGCGGAGGAGCTCCGGGACGTCGATCCCGCGAGATCCGCGCTTCAGGGTCCACACCTCGCGGGCTCCGGTCCGGGTGAACTCCTCGGGCTCGAGGTCGTCGGCGACGACGACCACGGTGTCGGCCGCGTCGTCCAGGACCCGGGCACCGGGCCGCACCGCGGCGGCCTCGGTGTCGACGACGACGCGCAGCGGCTGGGCGGCGCCTTCGATGCCGCGGGCCGCGAGATGGGGGTCGTCGGAACGCATCGTGCCGGAGCCGACCACGACCGCGTCGGACTCGGCGCGCAGCCGGTGGACGTCGGCACGGGACTCGGGAGAGCTGATCCAGCGGCTGCTGCCGTCCGCGGCCGCGATGCGGCCGTCGAGGGTGGCGGCGTACTTCCAGGTGACGTACGGGCGGCCGAGGCGCGCGGAGGTGAGCCAGGCGATGTTGCCGGCTTCGGCCTCTTCCTCCAGCAGACCGTGACCGACCTCGACGCCGGCCGCGCGCAGCGTGTCCGCGCCGCCGGTGGCCTGCGGGCTCGGGTCGCCGACCGCGTACACGACGCGGGCGACACCGGCCTCGATCAGGGCCTGGGCACAGGGGCCGGTGCGGCCGGTGTGGTTGCAGGGCTCGAGGGTGACGTACGCGGTGCCGGCACGGGCGAGGCCGCCGGCTGCTCGGAGGGCGTGGATCTCGGCGTGCGGTCCGCCGGCGCGCTGGTGGTAGCCCTCGCCGACGACGTGTCCCGAGGCATCGGTGATGACGCACCCGACGACCGGGTTGGGGCTGGTGGAGCCGAGTCCGCGGGCGGCGAGCGTGATCGCTCGACGCATCGCGTCGGTGTCGGCTGCGGTGGCCACCGGATCCTCCTGCCTCTTCGGGCACGGACTCCGGGGCCTGTCGATGACGACAGAGAGCGGAAGAACACCAGGGTTAGGGACGCCTACGCCGAATGCGACGGCCGCCCGTGGAAACGGCGACCGACAGACGGCCGGCGAACACCTGCCGGTGTCACCCGCCGCGCACTGCCTCCCATCCGGACTTTAACCGTCGGTCCAGGAATTTCACCTGGTCAACCGGCCGCTGGCTGCGGACGGGTCGCGGACTGTAACCGCCGGTTCGGAATTGCACCGACCCCGGAGTGCGCTGCTGCTGATACAGGGCCAGTGTGCCACGTCTCCCGCTGGGCCATGCGGGTGATTGCTGTGGACTGGCTCACAAGCACATACGGACCGGGGCTGCCCAGGCGCCGCCGACGGGCCCACCCGGCCCCGTCGGCGTTCGAGTCGCCGGCTTCGGGGCGGAGCGCCGGCAAGTGCGCACGCCCCGGCCCCACGGTATGGGAGTCGCGGGGTTCGGGGCGCGCCAACAGCGCACGTCGCAGCCCCGCCCACCCGTCACCCCGTCGCCGCGAACAGTTCCCCCCGCGCCGCCTCCCCCGCCGTCAGCAACGCCCCGCTCAGTACCGCCTCTCCGCCCAGCGCCCCCGCCCGGACATCCGTGCGCAGCGGTGAGATCTCCGTCAACCGCTCTTCCACGCACGACGCCAGAGCCTCGCCCCCCGCATGCCCGACCTCTCCACCGAGGACGACGAACCCCGGGTCCAGCACCGAGGCGACCGCTGCCGCACCGATGGCGAGGCGGTGGGCGAGGGCGTCGAGGAAGTCGTCACGACTCCCGGCCACGGCCGCCCTGACGACGCCCGCGGCGGGCGGCTCCGGTGTCCTGGGGGCGCCGGCGATCCCGTACTCCTCCCCCAGCGCGCAGATCGCCGCCGACCCGGCCAGCGAGTGGAAGCCGCCTCCGCAGTCGACCGCGGAGGGCATGGCCGCCGTTCCCGGCACCGGCAGGAAGCCGATCTCGCCCGCGCCGCCGGACGCCCCTCTGCGCAGCCGGCCGTCGAGGAAGATGCCCGCGCCGATGCCGTGTCCGAGCCAGAGGTAGGCGAAGGTGTCGCGGCCACGCGCCGCGCCGAGGCGCTGTTCGGCGAAGGCCGCGAGGTTGGTCTCGTTCTCGACGATCACTCGGGCGGGCAGCCGGTCCTGGAGGGCCGCGACGAGCATGCGGTGCCAGGCGGGGAGGCCGGTGGTGGTGCGGAGTTCGCCGTCGGTGGGGTCGACGAGGCCGGGCGCGCCGATGCAGACGCTGTGCAGACGGGTGGCGCCGGCGCCGGCCGCCGTTCTTTCCACCAGGGCGGCGGCCCGGTCGACCGTGGGCCCGGGGTCCACGTCGCCACCGATGGGCAAGGAGGCCTCGGCGAGCCGGGCGCCGAGGAGGTCGGTGACAACGACGGTCACGCTCTGGGTTCGCACGTCGAGTGCGGCGAGGTGCGCACGGTCGGCGACGATTCCGTAGAGCCTGGCGTTCGGTCCGCGCCGCTGCGCGCCCGCCTCGCCGACCACCTGGATGAGGCCCGATCCCTGGAGCCTGTCGACGAGATCGGCGACGGTGGGCCGGGACAGGCCGGTCATGGTCTTCAGCTGTCCTGCCGTCAACGGACCCTCGTGCTGGAGCAGTTCCAGGGCGTGTCGGTCGTTGATGGCCCGGGCTGTGCTCGGAGATGCGGGCATGCCGGAATCCTTCCAGACGAGCGGATCGGCCTGTCGGACAGCAACACTATTTATCAGGCAAGGTTCCTGATAGTTTACCTCCCACGTTCTCGGGGAGGGGTATTCGCATGTCGAGCGAGCCGGTCGTCGGGCTGCGGCAGCTGAGGCGCGCCCGCCTCGCCGTAGCCGCCGTCTTCTGTGTGCACGGCGCCGTGACCGGCAGCTTCGCGACGCGCATCCCGTGGATCCAGGACCATGCCGCGGTCGGCGCCGGTCAGCTCGGCCTCGCGCTCGCGTTCCCGGCAATCGGCGCGTCCGTCGCGATGCCGCTGGCCGGGGCGATCAGCCACCGCTTCGGCGCGCGCACCGCACTGCGTGGGCTGCTCGCGCTGTGGACCATGAGCCTGGTCCTGCCGTCGTTCGCACCGAACCTGTTCGCCCTGTGCGCCGCGCTGTTCGTCTACGGCGCGACCTCGGGGATGTCCGACGTGGCGATGAACGCCCTGGGCGTGGAGACCGAGAACCGTCTCGACCGCTCGATCATGTCCGGCCTGCACGGCATGTGGAGCGCGGGCGCGCTCATCGGCTCCGCGGGCGGCACACTCGCCGCCCATCTGGGCAGCGACGCACGGCTGCATCACACCCTGGCGGCCCTGACGCTGACCGCGCTCGGGCTGATCGCCTGTCAGGGCGTACTGGACCTGCGCAGCTCCGCCGACGAGGAGCCGCCGCCCCGGTTCGCCCTTCCTCCGAAGTCGGCGCTGGTCATCGGCGCGATCGGTTTCTGCGCGGTGTTCGCGGAAGGGGCGAGCCTTGACTGGTCCGCGGTCTACCTGAGGGATGTACTGGACACGTCACCGGGTCTCGCGGCGGCGTCGACCACGGCATTCGCACTGACGATGGCGGTGGCGCGGCTCGCCGGAGACCGGATCGTGGACCGTTTCGGTTCGGTGCGGACCGTGCGGGTCGGCGGTGTGCTGGCGACGATCGGCGGACTGATGGTGGTGCTCGCGCCACATCCGGCACTCACCCTCTGCGGATTCGCGCTCATCGGTCTCGGTGTCGCCGTGGTCGTACCGCTCGCCTTCGCCGCGGCCGGCCGCAGCGGGCCGAATCCGAGTCAGGCGATCGCCGGCGTCGCCACCATCACCTACACCTCGGGCCTGATCGCCCCGTCCGCGATCGGCGCGGTCGCCGACGCGACGAGCCTGGTCGTGTCGTTCGGTCTGGTGACTGTTCTGGCGTTCGGTCTGGTGCTCGGTGCCGGTGTGCTGCGCTCGGCCGGGCGGGAGAGCGTGAAGGCCGGCTCCGTGGAGCAGGCGGTTCAGGACCGGCGGCCCTGAACCGCCCGCCCACGCGGCGTGTACCGCACGGTGCCCGCGCCAGCGACCCCTCGTCCTCCAGGCGCCGCCGGCCGGGCCGGCGGCGCCTGTCGACTCGGCCGACGACCGAGTCGAACTGCTCCCCGGCGGCAGCGCCCAGCGGTCGCCTCCGGACGGCGTCTCCAGCAGCAGCGGAACCGCGGCCTTGGGCCTGCGGTCCCCCGCGTCGGCCGCGGCATGGACGATGGCATCCCCGCGTACCGGTGGAACCCGGACCCGGGCTGCGGCCAGGAAGCAGCGTCGGTGGCGATCGGCAGCAGATGCCGACGAGCCGGCCCACCCACCTAATCTCCATCTGCATGAACCATATTCATGTACAAAACCGCGCGAACGCAGGGTGACCTGGTGGCGGTGATCACGCCGCGGGCGTGATTCACGGATGGAAGCCGATCCGGCCATGGCCGTTAGCATTGCGCCGATCATCGACGACCGAAGAAGTGGAGCGGCCCGTGAACCTCGGCGTGCGCTGGACCCTGCACGGCGACGGGCGGACCCCCGCTCCAGGCGCCGTCGTACGACCCGACGAGCGACTGTCCTGGCCCCGCACGGCGGGCCTGGGCGCCCAGCACGTGGTGGCGATGTTCGGTGCGAGCTTCGTGGCGCCGGTCCTCATGGGGCTGGATCCGAACCTGGCGATCATGATGTCGGGCGTCGCGACCGTGATCTTCCTGCTGGCGACCCGCGGCAAGGTGCCCAGCTATCTCGGCTGCTCGCTCTCCTTCGTCGGCGTGGCGGCGGCGATCCGGGCCTCCGGCGGCGACAGCGCCACCGTGACCGGCGCGGTGCTGGTCGTCGGCGCCGCGCTCTTCGTCGCCGGTCTCGCCGTGCAGCGCTTCGGTGCGCGGATCATCCACGCCGCGATGCCGCCGATCGTCACCGGCGCTGTCGTCATGCTCATCGGTTTCAACCTCGCGCCGGTGACCGCCTCGACGTACTGGCCGCAGGACCAGTGGACCGCGTTGCTGGTGATGCTCTTCACCGGCCTCGCCGTGGTGTGCCTGCGGGGCTTCTTCTCCCGTATCGCGATCTTCCTCGGCCTGATCTTCGGCTATGCCCTGTCCTGGGCACTGGACCTGGTCTTCGGGCAGATCCACTCCCCCGCCGGCGGCGCGGAGGCCGTGGACCACTGGCGGCTCGACCTGTCCGCCGTCGCCGACGCCGACTGGCTCGGGCTGCCCTCGTTCCACGCGCCGAGCTTCGAGTGGTCGGCGATCCTGGTCGCCCTGCCCGTCGTGATCGCGCTCATCGCCGAGAACGCAGGCCACGTCAAGGCGGTCGGCGAGATGACCGGCGACCCTCTCGACGACAAGCTGGGCACCGCGATCGCCGCCGACGGCGCCGCCTCCATGCTCTCCACCGCCGTCGGCGGCCCGCCGAACACCACCTACTCCGAGAACATCGGCGTCATGGCCGCGACCCGCGTCTACTCCACGGCCGCCTACTGGGCCGCTGCGGGCTTCGCTCTGCTCTTCGGCCTCTGCCCGAAGTTCGGAGCGGTCGTCGCCGCCATCCCCGGCGGAGTGCTCGGCGGCATCACGGTGATCCTCTACGGCATGATCGGACTGCTCGGAGCGCAGATCTGGATCAACGCGAAGGTGGATCTGCGCAACCCGCTGAACCTGGTGTCGGCCGCGGCGGGCATCATCATCGGCGTCGGCGGCGTGAGCCTGAAGATCACCGACAACTTCGAGCTGGGCGGCATCGCACTCGGAACCATCGTCGTCATCACCGGTTACCACGTACTGCGCGCCTTCGCCCCCGCCCACATGAAGGAGCGGATGAAGGAGGAGGAGCCCCTGCTGGACTCCGGCACCTCCTCCTACGACGCCGAGTCCGGCAGTACATCCCTGGACGCGGGTGGCACCGACGCGGGCGGAACGGACGCGGGCGGAACGCACCGCTGAGGCGTCGAGCCGTGGAGCTCGGGACCCGGGCGGCGGGGCTCGGGCCGCGGGGCTCGGGGCTCGGGGCCCGGGGCCCGGTGGCGAAACGTCCCTCTTTTCGGGGAAGCTCCGGCCCGTCACCGCGCCCGCGGGCCGGGGGCTGGGACGCTGCCCCCATGGCGCAGACGGAACAGTTCGCGGTGCGGCCTCAGTGCGCTCCGGCGGCGGTCGACCCCGTGGTGGAGCGGATGCTCGCGTTCGGCACCGCGTGGCCGGCGAGCGACGGGGTCGCCGTGTTCAACCGGGTCTATCTGGCGGTCACCGAGGAGATCGTCCGGCACGTCGATGCCGGCCGGTTCCCGGACCGGCGAGCCGCCGTCACCCTCGACGTGCTGTTCGCCCGCCGCTACCTGACGGCCGTGGACGCGGCCACCGAGGGCCTGCGTCCGCCCGCCTGCTGGCGACCGCTGTTCCAGTACCGCCGCCACCCCGGCGTGCGGCCCCTGCAGTTCGCCCTCGCGGGGATCAACGCGCACATCGGGCACGACCTCGCGCTCGCCGTGGTGGACACCTGCCATGCGCTCGGCTGCGAACCCGCAGATCTGGAAGGCGAGTTCGACCGCGTCGGCGACATCCTCGTCCTGCTCGAGGAACGGATCCGGGAGGATCTGATGCCCGGCCCCGATCTGCTCGAGATCGCCGACCCGCTGACGCATCTTGTGGGCGCCTGGAGCCTCGAGCGGGCCCGTGACGGCGCCTGGTCGGCGGCGCGGCTGCTGTGGGGGCTGC
This sequence comes from Streptomyces sp. NPDC006283, assembly GCF_040613325.1. Lineage (NCBI taxonomy): Bacteria > Bacillati > Actinomycetota > Actinomycetes > Kitasatosporales > Streptomycetaceae > Streptomyces > Streptomyces sp. NPDC006283. The sequence goes on from NZ_JBEXRZ010000028.1 coordinate 27,990, forward strand.
GGGAGCTGCCGGACCTCGCCGGCGAGTTCACCGAGCGTCTTGACGCGGGCGTCGGCCTGGTCGGGCGCTGCCTGCTGACCCCCTGGCGCTGAACGGTGCGAGCGGGACGCCCCATCGCTGAGCCGTGCCACCGCTGACGCCCTGGTCGCCGGCCCCTGAGGCGCCGGCGACCAGGGCGCCCCACCGTCAGTCCTCGGGCAGTTCGACCGGCGCGATCTCGTCGTAGAGGTCGCCCGGGCCGGGGTTCGACGGGTCGGTCGTACCGCCGAAGTGGTTCATCACGCCCCACACCGCGTTGAGCGCCGTCTGCACGGCGCCCTCCGCCCAGCCGGCCGTCCATGAGATGTCGTCACCTGCGAGGAAGATGCCGCGCTTGTCCTCGGGGAGCCGGTCCTGCATGAAGTGGGTGAACAGGCGCCGCTGGTAGCGGTAGTGGCCGGGCAGGTTGGCCTTGAAGGCGCCCATGAAGAACGGCTCGTTCTCCCATGACACCGTGACCGGGTTGCCGATGATGTGGCTGCGGATGTCGACGTTCGGGTAGATCTCGCCGAGCGACTTGAGCATGACCTCCATCCGCTCGTTCGCGGACAGGGGCAGCCACTTCAAGCTGTCGTCGCACCAGGTGTAGGAGAGGCAGATGACGGCCGGCTTGTCGGGACCGTTGTCCAGCAGATACGTGCCGCGGGTCATCCGGTCGGTGAGCGTCATCGACATGGTGTCGCGCCCGGTGGTCTCGTCCTTGTCCAGCCAGAACGGCCGGTCGACCGGCACGAACAGCTTGGAGGACTCCATGTAGTGGGTCCGCTCCATCGCCGTCCAGTGGTCGATGGGGAAGAGCGAGTCGTCACAGGCGATCTTGGACAGCAGCATCCACGACTGGGCCGTGAAGATCGCTGCCCGGTACGTGCGGATGTCGCCGGACGCGTCCGTGACGGTGATGCGGTTGCCGGCGGTCCGGTTGAGCCGGGTGACGGCCGGGCGCGGGTCGCCGTCGTGCAGGGTGGACAGCGACGTGCCGGTCGGCCAGTGCACGATCTTGGCGGGCTCGCGCTCCCACAGGCGCAGCGGCAGCTGCTGGCTGCCCTCGACGATGCCACGGTGGTGGTCGTCGGCCTCCGAGTAGACGACCCGCAGGATCTCCAGGATGGAGTTGGGGAAGTCGGTGTCCCAGCCGCCGGTGCCGAAGCCGACCTGTCCGAAGATCTCGCGGTGCCGGAACGACTTGAACGCCTCGGAGTCGCAGAGAAAGCCGTAGAACGTCTGGTTGTCGAACTTCTCGACGAGCTTGGCCCAGATCTCGCGGATGCGCGGGACGTCGCGCTCGCGCATGGCCTGGTTCATGTCGGAGAAGTCGGCGCCCTCCTCCAGGCAGGCGTTCCACGCGTCCATCACGTCGCGGTAGACCTGCGGCAGGTCCTCGATGGTCTCCGCGTAGTGCGACTCGCCCTTGAGGTCCACGACGGTCGACGGCGTGGAGGGGGCGAGCGGGTTGGGGAACGGCTGGGTGGTCAGACCCACCAGGTCGATGTAGTGCTGCAGCGCCGTGGACGACGGCGGGAAGCGCATCGCGCCCATCTCGGCGGAGAGCTCCGGGTCGCAGCCGTCGAAGCCGACCGTACGGAGCCGGCCTCCGATCCGGTCCGCCTCGTAGACGACCGGCTTGAGCCCCATCTTCATCAGCTCGTACGCGGCGACGATGCCGGAGAGGCCGCCGCCGATGACCGCGACCTCGGCGCCGTGCTCGGTCGCGGGTATCTGGCCGATGCCCGCGGGGTGGGCCAGGAAGTCGTCGTAGGCGTACGGGAAGTCCGGACCGAACATGGTGATCGGCGGCGACGCGTCGCTGTGCTGGACGGCGGTGGTGGGCACCGTGGACGTCATGGGGTGCGGACTCCTTGCGGGGAAAGTGAAGCGGTGGGGCGGTGGGGCGGGAGGGCGTCAGATCAGGGAGCCGTACAGGCCGGGACGCCGGTCGCGCAGATACGGGTTGTTCTCGCGCGAGGAGATCAGCAGCTCGGGGTCGACGTCACCGATCACGAGCTCCTCGCCTCGGCCGGCGCGGGTGCGTACGGCGCCGTCGGGGCTCGCGAGGCAGCTCAGCCCGACGAACTCGAACTCCCCTTCCTGGCCGGTCCTGTTGACGTACGCGACGTACATCTGACTCTCGAAGGCACGGACCGGGACGAGGGACTCGGCGACGAACTGGAAGGGATGCATCTGCGCGGTGGGCACCAGCAGCAGGTCGGTACCGGCGAGCGCATGCGCCCGGACGTTCTCCGGGAACTCCACGTCGTAGCAGATGAGCAGGCCGATGCGGATGCCGTCGAGTTCCGCCTGGACGACGGGCCGGTCGCCGGGGGTGAACCACTTCTGCTCGAAGCAGCCGAACAGGTGCGTCTTGCGGTAGTTCGCGAGGCGCGCGCCGGACGCGTCGATCAGCTGGGCGGAGTTGTGGATCACCCCGCCCGCCCGTTCGGGATAGCCGTACAGCACGGCGATGTCGTGGCGGGCGGCGATCTCGGCGACAGCGGCGGCGCCTGGCCCGTCGGCGGGTTCGGCCAGCTTCGACACGTCGTCACCGATCGCGTAGCCGGTGAGGAACATCTCGGGGCAGACGAGCAACCCCGCGCCCGCCGCGGCGGCACGCCCCGCTGCCTCGTCCAGCACCTTCAGGTTCTCCGCGACCGAGCCCGGACGGCCGGAACTCTGGAGCAGGGCGGTGCGCAGGGGCATGGGTGACCTCGGGCATGGGGCAGGTGAACGGGAGACGACTAAAAGGTACGGTCCGGCGCTCGGCCCGGACAAGGCGCGACCGTTGCGCGCGGCCGGTCGATCCGTTGCGTCGTGTGCCGGTAGGGCGGCGATTCGTTGCGCGCCCCGTCGTGCCTGGTCACGCAGGTGGTCAGGCAGGACCGTCCGACCGAGGTCGTCCCCCGGGCAGCACGCCGCCCGCCGCGCGGGCGGGACGGCTCCCGCCCGCGGTCCGATGTGCCGCGACGGCTGGGGCGCAAGTGTCGGCCGCGTCCGAGAACCTGCCGAGGGGGCTCCATGGAACACACCTCGGAAGCCGGCCTTCCAGGGCCCGTCCGCGGGAGGGCCTGTTCGCGGGCGTTACGCGGGCGCGCCCGAGGAGAACCGCCGCAGCAGCGGGGAGAGCACCAGGACCGACTTGGTGCGCTCCACGAACGGTTCACCCGCGATGCGTTCGAGTACCCGCTCGAAGTGGCGCATGTCGGAGGCGAAGACCTGGACGATCGCGTCCGCCTCACCGGTGACGGTGGAGGCGGACGCGATCTCCGGGTAGCGCTTGAGGCCGCGCTCGATCGCCTCCGGCGACGTGTTGCGGCTGCAGTAAATCTCGATGAACCCCTCGGTGGCCCATCCGAGCGCCTTCGGGTCGACCCGTACGGTGAAGCCGGTGATGGCCCCTTCGGCGCGCAACCGGTCGACCCGCCGTTTCACCGCGGGGGCGGAGAGCCCCACCATGGCGCCGATGTCGGCGTAGGAGCGGCGGGCGTCCTCCGCCAGGGCGTGGACGATGCGCTCGTCGAGGTCGTTCAGCAACTTCTCACACCATGCTCGGTCCCTGCCGGGAAGCGAGGGCTTCCCGGTCAGGAGAAGTATCCATCAGGGACATGGGGGACATGGTCCCTCGCCGGCCCTCAGCGCAGGGCCGACCTGCGCATGCCGTAGCCGAAGTAGACCGCGAGTCCCACCGCCATCCAGACGCCGAACACGATCCAGGTGATGGTGTCGAGGCTGAACATCATCCACACGCAGAACGCGAAGCCGATCGCCGGGAACAGCGGCGAAAGCGGCACCCGGAAGGTCCGCTTCATCTCCGGGCGGGTCCGGCGGAGCACCACGACCGCCACGTTGACGAGAGCGAACGCGAACAGGGTGCCGATGCTGGTGGCGTCGGCCAGCCGTCCGAGGGGGACGGCGGCCGCCAGGCCTCCGCAGAAGAGCGAGACGATGATCGTGTTGGCGCGGGGCGCGCCGGTCTTCGTGTGCACCCGGGAGAACACCTTGGGCACCAGGCCGTCGCGCGACATGGCGAACAGGATGCGGGTCTGCCCGTACAGCACGGTCAGGACGACGCTGGCGATGGCGATGACCGCTCCGGCGGCGAGCAGCACGGCCCAGAAGCTCTGGCCGGTGACGTCCTCCATGATCCCGGCCAGCGCGGCCTCGGACTCGCCGAAGCCCTTCCACGGGCGGGCTCCTACGGCGACGGCCGCGACCAGGACGTAGAGCGCGGTGACGATCAGCAGCGAGAGCATGATGGCGCGCGGCAGGTCCCGCTGCGGGTTCTTCGCCTCCTCGCCCGCTGTGGAGGCGGCGTCGAAGCCGATGTACGAGAAGAACAGCGACGCTCCGGCCGCGCTGACGCCGGCCATACCGAGCGGCATGAAGTTCTCGTAGTTGCCGCTGCGGAAGCCCTGGACACCCACGGCGCAGAAGAGCACCAGGGCCGCGATCTTCACGATCACCATGACGGTGTTGGCCCGGGCGCTCTCACGGGCACCGCCGAGCAGGAAGACCATGGCCAGCAGCACGACGATCAGCGCGGGCAGATTGAAGAAGCCGCCGTCGCCCGGCGGCGCGGACACGGCCTCGGGGATGGTGACGCCGAGGGTGCCGTCGAGGAGTTCGTTGAGGTACTCGCCCCAGCCGACCGCGACGGCGGCGACCGAGACCCCGTACTCGAGGATCAGGCACCAGCCGCAGACCCAGGCGACGAGTTCGCCCATCGTCGCGTAGGCGTACGAGTAGGAGGAGCCGGCGACGGGGATGGTGCCGGCCAGCTCGGCGTACGACAGGGCCGAGAACAGCGCGGTCAGCCCGGCGATCACGAACGCGACGGTGACGGCGGGGCCGGCCTTGGGAACCGCTTCGCCGAGTACGACGAAAATGCCCGTACCGAGCGTGGCACCGATGCTGATCATGGTCAGCTGCCACATGGACAGTGAACGGCGCAGCGCGCCGCCCTCTCCCTGCCCGCCTTCCGCCACGAGGCGCTCGACGGGCTTGCGCCGCATCAGCCGGGCGCCCGGTCGCGGGCTCCTGTCGGGCGACGGGTCGGTCGCGGGTGGCGCTGCGCCGAGGTCCTGCACGTCGGGGCTCCTTCATCGCTGCGGATCGGCGGGGGCGGGCCCGCGGCGGCCCGCGAGCATGCCTGAAGAAGCCCATGCATGGGTGAAGGGACCGCCGAGCAGACGGTCGCCGCCACTCCTGGTACGGGGGTCGAGCCTACGAGTCCGCTGCTCACGGCCGTAATGCATCGTTGTTGCGCATCGGCGGACGATCATTGCGCGCTGACGGGCGGCACGGGGAAACATTGCGCCGGGGCGAAGGAGAGTGTCACAAGTGCTTCAGTCGCTCCGCGACCTCGCGGAGCAGCCCGGGATCGGCGACGGCCGCGGAGCGGGCCTGCGGGCGCACCTCGATCAGCCCCTGCGCGACGAGGTCGGCCAGCAGGACCCGTACGACGGTGAGGGGCAGGTCGGCGTCCGCCGCCACTTCGGCGACAGGGCGGGGCTCAGCGCGCACCAGGTCCAGCAGACAGGCACGGGCGTGGTCGAGGCCCGGCCGGGATGCGGCACCGGGCACCGCGCCGACCTGGGACATCAGATCGAGGCGGATGCCGGCGTCGGGGCGCGTCCGGCCGCGCGTGACGGTGTAGGGCCGTACCAGCGAGCCCGTCTCGTCCTCGTACCAGTGGTCGTCCACGGGCTACTCGTCCCGCGCGGGCGCCTCCGCGCCGCCTCCGCCGGCATCCCTGTCCGGGTGCTCCGTCGGGGGCGGCCTGTCGCTCGACGCCTGCCGTATCCGTTGGGGCGCCCCCGGATCCGCCGGGTCCTCGCTCCCCGGACCGTCCGGGGACCAGGTGCCCGTGACGGGCGGGGCGAGCGGGTCAGCGGGGGCCAGGACCGCCGTGGGCAGCATCACGACCGCCGTCGTGCCTCCGTACGGTGATCTCGTGAGCGTCACCTTGATGCCGTGGCGCCCGGCGAGGCGGCCGACCACGTAGAGGCCGAGCCGCTCGTCCTGCGCCGGGTCGAAGTCGCCCGGCCTGGCCAGCACCGCGTGGGCCCGCTCCAGCTCCGCCGCGTCCATGCCGAGCCCGCGGTCGTCGATCTCCAGGACGAAGCCGCCGGAGACCTCTGCCATCCGCATCGTGACCTGGGTGAAGGGCGGGGAGAAGGCGGTGGCGTTCTCGATGAGCTCGGCGATCAGGTGCACGACGTCGGCGACCGCCTCCGCACCGACGCCGACCGCCGGCATCGGCGGCACGACGACCCGCGTGTAGTCCTCGATCTCACCGACCGCCGCGGCGACGACGTCCACCACCGGTACCGGCCGGCGCCAGCGGCGCCCTGGAGCGCCGCCGGCCAGGATGATGAGACCTTCGGCATGGCGGCGCATCCTGGTCGTCAGGTGGTCGATCTTGAACAGGTCCTCCAGCACGTCCGGGTCGTCGGTGCGCCGTTCCAGGGTGTCGACGAGTGTGGACTGCCGGTGCACCAGCGCCTGGTTGCGCCGGGCGATGTTGAGCAGCACGGCGAAGACGCCCCGTCGCAGCGTCGCCTGTCTGACGGCTGCCTCGACGGCGGCCAGCCGCGCCGCGTTGAGCGCATGGCCCACCTGGGCGATCTCGTCGGCCTCCGCACGTCCGTCGGCCGCTTCGCCGAAGTCGAGCGGCGGAGCGGCGTCGGCCGCGTCCACCTGCTCGCCCGCCGCGAGCCGCCGCATCACGTCGGGGAGCCGCTGGGTGGCCAGGACGTCGGCGGCGTCGCGCAGCTCTTCGAGACGCCGGGAGATACGCCGCCCACTGACCATGGAGAGCCGGATCGACAGGCCGACTGCGACGAGCCCGACCAGGCCGACGCCCGCGGTCTTGACCATCTCCCGGTAGGCGTACGCCCGTCCGCGGTCCGCCGCGTTCAGGGCAGCCTCGGTGCAGAGCAGCATGTACCGCTCGACAGCACGGTCCGTGGTGGTGCGCCAGGAATCGGCGGCCATGGCCTCGACCGCCCGGTCCGCGCCCGCCCGCAGGAGGGCGTCCTCGCCGACGGTGAGGGCGCGGTACTCGTTCCCGCGCTCGAAATCGGTGAACAGCCGCCGGGAGTCGTCCGGCAGGTCGGGGACGTAGGTGCGGTGGAAGACCCGCCGGTCCTCAACGGTCGCGGTGAGCGCGTCGTACTGCCGGTCGGTCAGAGCCCCCGCCGCGCGGGCCCCGGCGACGAAGGCGTCCTCGCGCGACAGGAACTCCCGCACGCGCACCAGCTCGATCACGACCTGACCCTCCCGGGCGAGGCGGCCGGCCTGGAGCGCGGTGAGTGAGGACTGGACGTCGAACGCCGGCTCGACGAACGTCGTGTACTCGGAGATCGCCACGTCCCAGGCGACCTTTCTGGCCAGCACTCGCGCGCGCAGCCCCTCCAGACCGTCGGCCGCTCCGGCCATCGCGTCGACCGACTGCCGCTGCAGTCCGGTGAGGTCGTCACGCCGTTCGCCGTCCCCGATCGCCTCCCGCATGGCGGTGACCGTCCGGTCGGTCTGGCGCTGCTGCCTCAGCAGTGCGGCGAGGGCGTCCCGGTCGCCTGCCTGCCCTGTGCCGAGGTAGGCGGCGGCGAGACGCCGTTCGATCTGGATCTGGCCCACGGCGGTGTCGATGGGCGTACCGAACGACTCGTACACCCCTTGCACCTTGATCAGCGCCCGTAGGTCACCGGACACCGACACCATGGCGAAGGACCAGAGGAGCATGAGGGCGGCGACCGGCACGACGGTGAGCGTCACGATCCGGCCGCGGATCGTCGGGCGGCGGAGTCGTCGGCGCATATGGTCCCCCGGGGCACCTGGAACAACGCGGGCGGAAAAGTGACGGCCCGACCGTGGTTACCCCCCGGTAGGGGTCGTCAAGCTACGGGACTTGGCATGCCCAGCGCAATGTTTCCGGAAGTAACCCGAGCGGGCGGTTCTCGGGGTTGATACTTCCGCGACTTCTGGGTAGGCGAACCGGTGATGAACGCACAGCCGCATGTGGTGATCGAGGAATCGCCGCAGCAGGAGAGCAGGCACAGCGCGGGCGCCCGTACGGCCACCGCGGAGTTCCTGCTGCAGCACTGCCCGTGGGTCGACGCCGACGCGGTGCTGCTCGTCGTGACCGAGCTCGTCGCCAACGCGGTCCGGCACACCGCCGGCTGGTGGCGGCTGCACCTGACGGCCGGGCACGACGCTCTGGTGGTCCGGATGGACGACTCGAGCCCACAGCCGCCGGTCGCCAGGAAGCCGGACTTCACCGGTGGCGGAGGGTTCGGGTGGCACATGGTGCAGCAGCTCGCGGGGCGGGTCGAGGTCCGTCAACTCCCCTACGGCAAACGGGTCGAGGCGACGTGGACGCGCCCGGCGACCACCGCCTGCTGAACCGGCAGCCCGGACCGACCCGGCGCGCAGACATGGCAGACATGACCGTGCACCCAGAAGCGGCGTCCCGGTTGCCCGGAACGCCGCTTCTGCCGTGGGGGGAATCGGTATCAGGACGGGTGGCCGACCACGCCGGCCACCCGTTGCGCCGCCGCGCTCACTCGACGGCGAGCAGCCCCTCACGCAGCCGGCCGGTGATACGGGCCAGCAGCCTCGAGACGTGCATCTGGGAGACGCCGAGCTCCGCGCCGATCTCCGACTGAGTCATCTCCTCGCCGAACCGCATCTGCAGGATCCGCCGGTCGCGCGCGTCGAGTTCCTCGATCAGCGGCTTGAGCGCCTGGACGTTCTCCGCCGTCTCCAGGTCGGCGTCCGGCGCGCCCAGGCGGTCGGACAGCGGCACCGAGGCGTGGTCGGAGGCGTCGTCCATGGGCATGTCGATCGAGCCGGCCGTGTAGCCGTTGCTCGCGACAACGCCCTCGATGATCTCCTCCTCGTCCATCCCGAGGTGCTCGGCGAGTTCCGCGGTGGTCGGAGCGTGGTCCAGCTTCTGCGAGAGCTCGTCGACCGCCTTGGCGAGATCGATCCGCAGTTCCTGGAGGCGGCGCGGAACGTGCACGGCCCAGCTGGTGTCGCGGAAGAACCGCTTGATCTCGCCGACGATGTACGGGACGGCGAAGGTCGCGAACTCCACCTCGCGGCTCAGCTCGAACCGGTCGATCGCCTTGATCAGGCCGATGGTGCCGACCTGGACGATGTCCTCCATCTGCTCGGCCCGGTTACGGAAGCGGCCGGCGGCGTACTTCACCAGCGCCAGGTTGAGCTCGATGAGGGTGTTGCGCACGTACTGGTACTCGTGCGTGCCTTCCTCCAGCTCGGCGAGCCGGACGAAAAAGACCTTGGAAATCTCGCGGGCATCCTTCGGCGCGACCTCTCCCGGGTTCTCCACGACCGGAAGGTCCAGCTGCGCCACATCAGGGCTCTGCACTCCAGGCTTCGTGAATTCGGTTGGGACCGTGCTCGCCGCGGACACTTCGTCCTCCCCTGCTCCGATGTCAGTACGGAAACGCGCCTACCCCCGTTGCCGGGACGCACTCCCTCCAAATCGAGTTGGCTTGAAACAGTTCGTCCGGCCCCCGCTGTGCGCGGGGACCGGACGCAACTTGACCGAGTGTCAGCTCCAACTGGCGTGCAGCGGCTTGCCCTCCGCGTAACCGGCGGCGCTCTGGATGCCGACGATCGCCTTCTCCGCGAACTCCTCGAGCGAGCCCGCGCCGGCGTACGTGCACGAGGAGCGGACGCCCGCGATGATCGAGTCGATCAGGTCCTCGACGCCCGGCCGGCTCGGGTCGAGGTACATCCGCGAGTGCGAGATCCCCTCCTCGAACACGCCCTTGCGCGCCCGGTCGTACGCGGACTCCTCGCTGGTGCGGTTCCGCACGGCGCGCGCGGACGCCATGCCGAAGGACTCCTTGTAGAACCGGCCGTCGGGGGCCTGCTGGAGGTCGCCCGGGGACTCGTACGTCCCGGCGAACCACGAGCCGATCATGACGTTGGACGCGCCCGCGGCCAGGGCCATCGCCACATCACGCGGGTGGCGGACACCGCCGTCGGCCCAGACGTGCTTGCCGAACTTCTTGGCCTCCGCGGCACATTCGAGGACGGCCGAGAACTGCGGCCGGCCGACGCCGGTCATCATGCGCGTGGTGCACATGGCGCCGGGGCCCACGCCGACCTTGACGACGTCGGCGCCGGCCTCGATCAGGTCACGGACGCCCTCGGCGGCGACGACGTTGCCCGCGACGATCGGGACCTGCGGGTCGAGCGCCCGAACGGCCTTGACCGCACTGATCATCGACTCCTGGTGGCCGTGCGCGGTGTCGACGACGAGCGTGTCGACGCCCGCGGCGAGCAGCTGCTTCGCCTTGCCCGCCACATCGCCGTTGATGCCGACCGCCGCGGCGATGCGCAGCTTGCCGTGGGCGTCGACGGCGGGCGTGTACAGGGTCGCGCGCAGCGCGCCCTTGCGGGTCAGCACACCGGCCAGCCTGCCGTCGCCGTCCACGGCGGGGGCGTAGCGCCGGTTGGCGGCATCGAGGGTGTTGAACGCCTCGCGCGGGTCGATGTCCGCGTCGAGCAGCAGGAGGTCCTTGGACATGACCTCGGACAGCTGGGTGAAGCGGTCGACGCCGGCCAGGTCGTGGTCGGTGACGATGCCGACCGGCCTGCGGTCCTCGTCCACGACGACACCGGCGCCGTGCGCCCGCTTGGGCAGCAGGGACAGCGCGTCGGCGACGGTCTGGTGGGGCTCCAGGATGATCGGGGTGTCCAGCACGTGGTGCCGGGTCTTGACCCAGGAGATGACGTCGGTGACGACCTCGATCGGGATGTCCTGCGGGATGACGACGAGCCCACCGCGTCGCGCGACGGTCTCGGCCATCCGGCGGCCGGCGATGGCGGTCATGTTGGCGACGACCAGCGGCACGGTCGTGCCGGTCCCGTCCGGGGAGGAAAGGTCCACGCCCTGCCGCGAACCGACGGCCGAGCGGCTCGGGACCATGAACACATCGTCGTACGTCAGGTCGTACGGCGGCTTGATGTCATTGAGGAAACGCACGTGCTGAACATCCCAGTCGATCGGAGTTGGCCCCCCGGCGATACAGCCGGAGGAAAACGCACGTACTTCATTCTCCCATGCCGATACCCCGGACCGGCCCGGGACAATCGTCCAGGTCAGAGGGGGTGGCCTGGTGCGATCATCCGAACAGGACACGGAGGGCCGGTCTCGTGTCCGGGTCCCCGCGCTCCAGGGCCCGTCAGTCGTCCGGGTCCGCGCGCTCCAGAGCCGGACGGGGCCCGGGGGCCTCGCTGAGCAGCAGGTCGGCCGCGGCCGTGTCCGTCACCAGGCTGGTGACCAGACCGGAACGGAGCACCGCCCCGATCGCCTCCGCCTTGCGGGCGCCGCCCGCGATGGCCACGACCTCCGGGATACGGCGCAGCCGGTCGGCCTCGACGGTGATGCAGCGCTCCCCGAGGTCACGGCCGACCCGGCGGCCCTGGGTGTCGAACAGGTGGGCCGACATCTCGGCGGCCACACCCAGCGATGCGTAGTGGGCACGCTCCTCGTCGGAGAGCATGTCGTGGACGGTCGAGATGCCGGGCTCCCAGGAGCCGATCGACACGCAGGCGACGGTGACCTTGTCGAAGTACTCGAAGGCCCGCGCGATGCCCGTCTGATGACGCAGCGCCGCGGCGGTCGCGGGGTCGGGCAGCAGCATCGGGGCGTAGATGGGGTGCGCCTCGCCGCCGGAGACCTGCGCCGCTCTTCGTACGGCCTCGACGGAGCCCCGCTCCGCGGTGCCCGCGTCGTACACACCGGTGAGCTGGACGACCGTGCAGGGCGGCAGCCGGTCGAGGGCGGCAGCCATGTGGATGGTGGACCGGCCCCAGGCCAGACCCAGCACATCCCCCTCCGCCACCAGCTCGCCCAGCAGGTCGGCCGCGACCTCGCCCAGGTTCTCCGGGTCGGGCGACTCGTCCGCGGCCTCGGCCGGGGACTCGACGACAACCGCGTGCCGCAGTCCGAAACGGGCGCGCAACGCGTCGGAGCGCTCGGCGTCCAGCTCCGCGGGGACACGGATCTCGATGCGTACGAGATCACGCTCGAGCGCCGTCTCGAGGACCCTCGCGACCTTGAAGCGACTGACGCCGAACTCCTCAGCGATCTGGATCTTGGACTTGCCCTCGAGGTAGAAGCGGCGGGCCATGGCCGCCGCCTGCACAAGCTCGGCGGGTCCCATCCGCAGGGCAGACCGTCCCGCCGACCTAGCAGACACCGCGATCTCCTCACTGCTGTTCATGCCGTACACACGCAATGCTGTACACACTCCGGATCCGCCATCCTGTCAGATCCGTCGGTCCTTGATCAGCCCCGCTGGGACAACATCGGTTGAACAAGCGCGGCCGTGGTTCAGTGGCCGCACGCCCAGGCCGCGGAGGCCGTCGCCGTCGTCGCCTGCTCCCGGAGCATCCGGACCGCCGCGGCCGGATCGTCCGCGTTGTAGACCGCGGAGCCCGCCACGAAGACATCGGCGCCGGCTTCGGCGCACTGCTCGATGGTGGACGCCGACACTCCGCCGTCGATCTGCAGCCACAGCTGGAGGCCGTGCTTGGAGATGAGCTCACGGGTACGGCGGATCTTCGGCAGCATGATGTCGAGGAAGGCCTGCCCGCCGAAGCCCGGCTCCACCGTCATGATCAGGAGCATGTCGAGCTCGGAGAGCAGATCCTCGTACGGCTCGATGGGCGTGGCCGGCTTGAGCGCCATCGACGCCCGCGCACCCTTGGCCCGGATCTCACGCGCCAGACGCACGGGAGCCGCTGCGGCCTCGACGTGGAACGTGACGGAACCGGCGCCGGCCTCGACGTACTGGGGAGCCCAGCGGTCGGGGTTCTCGATCATGAGATGACAGTCCAGCGGGGTGTCCGTCGCCTTCGCCAGCGACTCCACGATCGGCACGCCCAGGGTGAGGTTGGGCACGAAGTGGTTGTCCATCACGTCGACGTGGAGCCAGTCGGCGCCCTCGACGGCCTTCGCCTCTTCAGCCAGGCGGGAGAAGTCCGCGGAGAGGATGCTGGGATTGATCTGAACGGCCATGGGCCAAGCCTGCCACGTCCTCGGGCAGTTCCCCTCCCCGGGACCGCACTCGGTACGGACCAAGGACGCGCCGGACCGGGCCAGTCCACCGCAATCCCGGATGATTCGGTCTGCGATCTGCACCGGACGGGACCAGGAGCGATACGTCGAGGCGACCGCCGTCGTGATCACCTCGACGGCACGGCACGCGCCGGCGCGGCTCGCTACCGGCCCGCCGGCCAGGCCATGTCCGGGCGGTCTTCTCGGGCCCGCGACGCCGGCACCTCGCTGTGTTGTCGCCCGTCGCCCACGCACTCCCCCGGCCTGGCGGCTGGGAGGGGCCCCAGGCGTACGAGGTCGATCCTCCGCCTTGCGATGCGCCCCCTCGGCCGTGGCGGGCCGGGGGAGGCCCATGCATCCGACGCCGCGGGCCGATCCACAAAGATCGCCCGGACAGGGCCTTAAGCAGTCCGCCGCAGCAGCGCCAGATACATCGCGTCCGTGCCGTGCAGATGCGGCCACAGCTGTACGTCGGGTCCGTCGCCCAGCCCGGGCACGCCCGGCATCAGCGGGCGGGCGTCCACCCATTCCGCCTGCGCGGCCGGGCCGCCCCGCCCGCGCAGGACGTCGTCCACGACGACCCGTGTCTCCGCGAGATGCGGCGAGCAGGTCGCGTACCCCACCACGCCGCCGACACGAACAGCTTTCAACGCCTCCCGCAACAGGCTCCGTTGCAGCGGCGCGAACCCCTCGAGGTCCTCCGGGCGCCGGCGCCAGCGCGCCTCCGGGCGCCGCCTCAGCGCGCCGAGGCCCGAGCACGGCACGTCGACGAGCACCCGGTCGAAGACGCCCTCCCGCCAGGGCGGGCGCGTGCCGTCGGCCGTGATCACCTGGTACGCACCGGGGTTGCCGGTCAGCGCCCGCTCGACCAGCCGGGCGCGGTGCGGCTGCTTCTCCGAAGCCAGCAGCGACGCGCCCCGCTCGGCGGCGAGGGCGCCGAGCAGCGCCGCTTTGCCGCCGGGCCCGGCGCAGCCGTCGAGCCAGCGCCGGTCGGCGCCCTCCAGGGGTGCGTTCGCCAGGGCGATCGCCACGAGCTGGCTGCCCTCGTCCTGGACGCCGGCCCGTCCCTCGCGTACGGCGCCGATCGCGCCGGGCTCGCCGCCCTCGGCGAGACGGACGGCGTAGGGCGACCACCGCCCGGGCAGCGCGGAGTCCTCGCCCAGCACGTCCAGCAGCTCGGCCGTGGTCGAACGGCCCGGCCGGGCGACCAGTGTCACCTCGGGCCGCTCGTTGTCGGCTTCCAGCAGGTCCTCGATGCCGGCGCGCCCGCCGCCGAGCGAGTCCCACAGCGCAGAGACGACCCACCGGGGGTGGGAATGGACGACCGCGAGGTGGTCCTCCGCGTCTTCGTCGTAGGGCGGCGCGACCCGCTCCAGCCAGGCGTTCAGATCGTCCTGCGAGATCTTGCGCAGCACGGCGTTCACGAACTTCGCGCGCCCGTCGCCGAGCACCACTCGCGCCAGCTCCACACTCGCCGACACCGCCGCGTGCGTCGGGATACGGGTGCCCAGCAACTGGTGCGCACCGAGCGCGAGCACGTCCAGCACGGGCGGGTCGACCTCACGCAGCGGCCGGTCGATGCAGGCCGCGATGATCGCGTCGTACGTGCCCTGGTGGCGCAGCGTTCCGTACACCAGCTCCGTCGCCAGCGCCGCGTCACGCCCGTCGAAGTCGTCCTTCTCGCGCGCCTTCTTCAGCAGCGGCGGCAGGACGAGGTTGGCGTACGCGTCCCTCTCGTCGACCGCCCGCAGCGCCTCGAAGGCCAGAATCCGCACGGGATCCTTCTTGGGGCGGCGGTGGGGCCTGGGGGGACGGCGACGGGACTGCTCGCTCAAAAGGTGCTCCGCGTTCGAAGAGGGCTGATCCCTCTCAGCCTACGTCCGCCGCGCCGACCCGCTCCCCCGGGGCGATCCGCACGCCGCGCGCCCAGTCGGCGGCCCGCATCGGCTTCTTGCCCTGCGGCTGCACCCACAGGAGCTCGACCGCATGGGACCCGGTGCCGACGTGCACGTGGTTCTTGCCCGCGTCCAGCTCGCCCGCGCCGAGATCCTTGCGGTCCGCCAGAAGCCCCACCTGGATCAGCTTGAGGCGTTCGCCCCGGAAGACCGTCCACGCGCCCGGCGCCGGCGTGCACCCCCGCACGACCCGGTCGACACGCAGCGCCGGGGCCCTCCAGTCGATGTGGGCGTTCTCGACGCTGATCTTCGGTGCGAGGGTGACTCCCTCCGCGGGCTGCGGCACGGCCTGCAGGGTGCCGTCCTCGATGCCGTCCATGGTCGCCGCGAGCAGCCCCGCACCGGCGAAGGCCAGCCGGGTCAGCAGGTCGCCGCTGGTGTCGGTCTGGCGCACGGGCTCGGTGATCACCCCGTAGACCGGGCCGGAGTCGAGCCCTTCCTCGATCTGGAACGTCGAGGCGCCGGTCATCTCGTCCCCGGCCAGGATCGCGTGCTGCACGGGGGCGGCGCCCCGCCAGGCGGGCAGCAGCGAGAAGTGCAGGTTCACCCAGCCGCGGGCCGGCACGTCGAGGGCCACCTTGGGCAGCAGCGCACCGTAGGCGACGACCGGGCAGCAGTCCGGTGCGATCTCCCGCAGCCGCGCCAGGAATTCCTCGTCGCGCGGCCGCACCGGCTTGAGCACCTCGATCCCGGCGTCGGCGGCGCGCTCGGCGACGGGGCTGGCGACCAGCCGCCGGCCCCGGCCCGCGGGGGCGTCCGGCCGGGTCACCACGGCGGCGACCTCGTGGCGGTCGGAGGCGATGAGAGCGTCCAGTGCGGGGACGGCGACCTCGGGGGTACCTGCGAAGACGAGCTTCATCGGTGGCTGACTGCCTCTCAGGCTGGTGTACGCGGTGACGAGCAGCACACCAGTCTATGAGCCCTCTCGGCAGGGGGCGTACGGAGGAGCGTGCGCCCCGCGCATATGCACATACGCCCCGAAGCGTGACCAGATCGCCCGCCGACGCGTTGGTCAAGAGAGATTGACCCAAGCGGGCCGCCCCGGATGCGGCCCGAACCCTTCTTCATCGCCGGTTCGAGAGGCTTGTCAATGGCCGACCACGCAACCCACGACGCCCAAGCCCGGGCCAGTCTGCACCTGTTGGTGCGGGACATCGAGCGGGTCCGCCGGCAGGTGGACGCATTGCGCACGCTCACCGCCCAGCTGGGGAATGTCTACCGCCCGCGCCGCTCCGGCCCCTCCACGGGCTTCGTCGTCTACGGCCGGGCCCCGGCGCCGACCGTCCGCCTCGCACAGGAGCTGCGGGACAGCGTCGAGACGCTCGTGACCGCGGCCGTGGACTTCGACCGCTCCCTCGGCTTCTCCTGGGACGCGGTCGGCTCGGCCCTCGGTGTCACCAAGCAGGCCGTCCACCGCCGTTACGGCGCCCGGCGCCAGGCGACCGCGGCGTCCGCCACGGAGGCGGAGGGGGCAGCCGCGACGCGCACACTGCCGGCGCCTTCGGGGCTGTCCGCCGTCCCTGCGGTCCCGGCGGCCCGCTCGATGCCGCCCCAGCCGACGGACTCCCGCCCGAATGCCTTCCCCGGCCCCCGCAACGGCTGACACGACCCTGCCCGCCCGGAGATGCCGAGGCCGCTCCGAGCGGGCAGGGTGTCAAGCGATCTTGCAGAGCTTGCCGCGGATGTCGTCCACGCCGCCCTCCGTCATCGGAGTGCGGTGGCGGCTTCCCGCCCTCGTGGGGCAAGCGTGTTCCGGAATGCGGAGAAACTCCCGCTCGCTCTTCACCCGACTGTCAGGGCTCGCCCGGTGGCGATCTCTCACCCGATCGACGGAGGGTCCACCCTGATCCGGATCTGCGCCGGAGTCGATCGCGCCAAGCGTGACACCTGTGCCGACTTGAGCGCCGCTGCCAGCGCCGCCCCCTTCCCCGGCGGCACCCGCAGCAATGCCCGCTCCAACCGCTCCCCCGCCGGGCCCTGCCCCCTGCCGGAGGGTGGCGGAGCATCCCCCGGCCTCCGCGCCCGCCCGGGGGCCTCCGGCAGCGGCACCGGCCCGAGCACCTCCGCCTCGGCGGGCAGTTCCGCCCCGGCCACGAACGCCGACACGGCGGACGCGCTCCCGACGACCTCCGCCATCCGGGACACCGGAGGGAACCCGAGCTCGGCCCGCTCCGCAAGCTCCCGCAGCGCGTGCCCCACCGGGTCCCAGCGCACCAGCGCCTGGACCGGACGCAGTGTCGGTTCGGCGACCACGACGACGGTGCCGCCCTCCGACTGCGGCCGCACCAGCGAAGCCGCGCCGATCCAGCGGCGCAGCGCCTCCTCGCCGGCGCGGAGGTCGGGGCGGCCGAGCATGGCCCAGCCGTCGAGGAGCAACGCGGCCGCGTAACCGTCGCCTTCGGGCACCGGCTCCGCACCGGGCGTGGAGACGACGAGCGCGGGCCGGGCCGGGACCGTGTCGAGGATGTGGTCGCGGCCGGAGGTCCGCACCGGCACCGCCGGAAACGCACGACCGAGCTCCTCCGCCGTGCGCCGCGCCCCGACAATCTGCGCCCGCAGGCGGAACGCCCCGCATTCGGTGCAGTGCCATTCCGGCTCGCCGCGCCCGCACCAGCCGCACCGCAGGTCGTGCTCGGCGGGCGCCTCGAGGGGGCCGGCGCAGTGCCGGCAGCGGGCCGGCGTACGGCACCGTTCGCACGCAAGCCTCGGGACGTAGCCGCGCCGGGGCACTTGGACGAGGACGGGGCCGTTCGCGAGCCCGTCCCTGACGGTCTGCCATGCGATGCTCGGCAGCCGGGCGGCGCGGGCGGCCTCGTCGCGCGCCAGGTCCTGGTCCCCGACGGTGCGCACCAGGGGCGCGACGGCCCGTACCTGCGACCGGTCGGCGACCAGTGGTGCGGCCCAGCCGCTCTCCACGAGCTGGGCCGCCTCGACGGTGCAGGCCGTGCTGCCGAGCAGGAAGGCGCACTTGTCGTGCCCGGCGCGCAGTTCGAGGACCTCGCGCACATGGGGAAACGGGGCGTTGTCGTCGCTGTGGCTGGAGTCCCCGTCGTCCCAGATGACGACCAGCCCCAGGTCCCGTACGGGTGCGAACATCGCGGCCCGGGTCCCCACCACCGCGCGGACGGAGCCCCGCCGGACGGCGAGCCACTGCCGGTACCGCTTCTCGGGCCCGGATTCGGCGGTCAGCAGGGTGTGATGTCCTTCGCCGAGCAGCGCGGTGAGCGCGGCGTCGACGCGCGAGGCGCGCCGGCCGTCGGGCACGACGACGAGGGCGCCCCGCCCCGACGCGAGGGTCGCCGCCACGGCGCGTGCCAGCTCCTCGGGCCAGTGCGCACCGGGGAGCGCGGTCCAGACGGCACGCGGCGCTCCGCCGGCCGCGAGCGACTCGATGAAGGCCGGTCCCCGCCCGTACCGCTCCCAGGTGCCTGCTGCGGGCGCGACCGGCGGCGGCAGGGGGTCCGGTGAGGGATTGGCCTCCGCGCGACCGTTCCTCGGCGGCACGGCGAGCTGGAGCACGTCGGCGAGGCTGCCCGCGTACCGGTCGGCGACCGCGCGGGCGAGGGAGAGGATCTCGGGGCTGAGCACCGGTTCGGGCGAGACGACGTAGGCGAGGGCGGCGAGGGCGCCGTTGTAGTCGGACTCGGCACGCCGCTCTATGAGGAACCCGTCGATGAGGCCGCCGCCTTCGCGGCGTCCGTCGCGCACCCGGTGCGCGCCGGCCCCGAAGCGCACGCGCACGCGCACGCCCGGCTGGGCGTCGGCGTCGAGCTCCTCGGGCACGGCGTAGTCGAAGAACTGGTCGAGGTGGAGCACGCCCTTGTTGACCACGACGCGTGCGACGGGCAGCTCCTTGGCGAGCGCCGCCCCGCGCCAGGTGCGCGGCTTGGCCTTCGGCACTTTGGCGCTGCGGACGGTCTCCCGGATGAGCGCAAGCTGCTCGGGCCCGTCGGTGGCGGGCTCTGAGGGCTGCCTGTCTTCGCTGCTCACAGCCAAATCCTGCCAGAGACCACTGACAGCCCGGCCTGCCCGGCCTCGCGGGCCGGGCCGGGGACGTGGGTCGCCGCGAAGTCGTCTCCGGCAGCCCCTCCCACCTCGGGGGCCCGGGCCGGGGCAGGCCCCAACGCCCCGCCCTGCCGGAGCCTCCGACCCGACCGAATCCGAAGGCAGCCCCCAGCCCCGCCCGCCTGAGAAGCCGAGACGGGCCCCACCACCCCCGCCCGACCCGGCTGCCCCGAGCACAGGCCAGCCCCAAGCCCACTCGACCCCGACCCGAATCCGAAGGCAGCCAACCAGCCCCACCCACCCGGCGTGAGGACCCCGTGCTCAAGCCAGGCCCCAACGTCCCGCCCGACGGAGCCCCCGACCCGGGCCCGACTGCCCCCAGCCAATCCACCTGAGGAAGCCGAGACGGCCCCCAGCCCGCCCCACCCGGCCCGGGCCCCGAGCCCAGGCCACTCGACCCCGATCAGGTCCTACAGCACCCCCAGCCCGCCCACCTGAGAAGCCGAGACAGGCCCCGACGGCCACCGGCGCCCGGGCGGGCGCGCCGCTCGGCCACAACACGCCGCCCCGGCAACCACCACGAGCCGGAGCACGGCAACGGCGAGGGCCCTGGACCGGTCGGGGCCCAGCCCCACCCCCGGCGCAA